>JAQSXN010000060.1 GCA_029256665.1 Paenibacillus sp. | reverse complement strand
ATTCAGATTCTCGGCGGGTACGGCTACATGCGCGAATATCCGGCGGAGAGGCTGTTCCGAGACGCGAAGGTGACCCAGATCTACGAGGGGACGAACGAGATTCAACGGCTAGTTATTTTTAAGCATATGGTCAAGGAAGGCGGATAAGGAGGGGGACGAATGAGCAGAGATGCTTCGAAAAGATACGTAGATCCGTCTCGTCGCGATAGGCCGATCCGGTTCGTCACCGCCTCCTCCTTGTTCGACGGCCATGATGCCTCCATTAATATGATCAGGCGCCTGCTGCAGGCGGCGGGGGCGGAGGTCATTCATCTTGGACACAATCGTTCGGCGGAGGAAATCGTGCTGGCTGCGGTGCAGGAGGATGCGGCGGCGATCGCGGTCAGCTCGTATCAGGGCGGCCATGTCGAGTTTCTATCGTACATGGTCGATTTGCTCCGCTTGCGGGAGGCTGCGCATATTCGGATTTTCGCCGGCGGGGGCGGCGTCATTACCCCGGCCGAGGCCGAAGAGCTGCACCTTTATGGCGTGGCCAAAATCTTCACCCCGGAGGACGGCCGCTCGCTCGGTCTCGGCGGCATGATCGATTGGATGCTGCGCGAAGCGGATTATGAAGCCCCGGGAAGGGATGCGAGGCAAGAGCTGGAGCAACTGATGAAAGGAGATCCGGGCTCGCTAGCCCGTTTGATTTCGGCTGCCGAGGCTGGGAACGGCGAGGCGAAGGCCATGCTTGCCGACATGCGAAGCTCCCATCCCGGAGGCGTGCCCGTCATCGGCATTACCGGCACGGGAGGCGCGGGCAAAAGCTCCTTGACCGACGAGCTCGTACGCCGGTATTTGCGCCAGTGCCCGCAAGGGAGCATTGCCGTTATTTCCGTCGATCCGACGAGGCAGAATACGGGCGGCGCGCTGCTCGGCGACCGCATTCGGATGAACGCGATCGGCGGACCGCGGACGTACATGCGGAGCATGGCGACGCGCGGCTCGGGCAAGGAGCTGAGCGACGCGACGATGGACGCGGTCGCTCTCGCGAAGGCGGCTGGCTACGCGTGGATTATCGTCGAGACGAGCGGCATCGGCCAAGGCGATTCGGCGATCGCGGCGCTCTGCGACATTGCGGTTTACGTGATGACGAGCGAATACGGAGCCCCCTCCCAGCTTGAGAAAATCGACATGATCGATTATGCCGATATGATCGTCATCAACAAGTTCGATCGCGCGGGCTCCGAGGACGCGCTGCGCGACGTGCGCAAGCAGCTCCGCCGCAGCCGCGGGCTGGCCGGCACGCCGGACGACGGCCTGCCCGTGTACGGGACGATCGCGAGCCGGTTCAATGATGCGGGCACGAACGCGCTGTTCCGTGGTATTGCGGAGGCTGCGGCTAGGTTGCCCCGGCGCGAGGCAGGTCGGGCGGCAGAAGCCGTGCCGCAAGAGGCAGATAGGGTCGGGCACGCTTCGGCCGCAGGTCAGGCGGCGGAAGCCGGGCTGTCGGGAGCGGAAAAAGAAGTCAGGCTAGTACAGCAGGGAGCCGGCTTGGCGGAAGCAGCCAATGGCAGCCAAACCCCTGCCTCTAATCCGCTTGAGACTACCGGAGCCATGACCAAGGTGTCGGCAGCGTCCTCCATCATTCCGCGCGAGCGAATCGGCTACTTAGGCGAGATCGTTCAGACGGTGCGGGAGCGCAAAGCGTTTGTGGAGGAGCAGGCCGAGCTGGCGAGACGGATTGGGCGTGTAAGAGGAACGCTTGTGTTGTTGGCGGACGAGACTCGGAGTCGTGCGCCTGATGCGAAGCCGCCGCAATTGTCGAAGTCGACGCGGCGAACCGATACCGCGCAGTCCGCAAGCTACCTTGGCTCGGCAGCGCGGCAAGCCGGAGCCGCGCAAGACGCGCCAGCATCGGCGGCCCTCTCGCAAACAGCGGAGCTGCTGGAAGGAGTGGCGGCGGAGCTCGAGCGCCGGCTGCACCCGACATGCAAGGCTCTGCTGGACGGATGGCCGGCGATGCAGTCCGCTTATCGGCAGCCCGAGGCGTCGAACACCGGCCCCGGCGGAGCCTCCGCCCTGCACGAAACGTCGCTGTCCGGCTTGCCGATCCCGCGGATTGCCTTGCCCCGTTATTCGTGCCCGGGCGATCTGCTGCGCTGGCTGCTCATGGAGAACGTGCCGGGCCGGCCGCCTTATACGGCCGGCGTCTTTCCGTTCAAGCGGCGCGACGAAGAGCCGAAGCGGCAATTCGCGGGGGAAGGCACGCCGGAGCGCACCAACCTCCGGTTCCATTATTTGAGCCGGCATGACGAGGCCAAGCGGCTGTCCGTGGCGTTCGACAGCGTCACGCTGTACGGCCATGACCCCGGCGAGCGGCCCGACATCTACGGCAAAATCGGCAACAGCGGCGTCAGCGTCCCAACGCTCGACGATATGGAGAAGCTGTTTCGCGGCTTTGACCTATGCGATCCGTCGACCAGCGTGTCGATGACCATCAACGGGCCGGCGCCGATTCTGCTCGCCATGTTCATGAACGCGGCCATCCGCCAGCAGCTCCAGAAGTTCGCCCGCGAGCATGGTCGGGAGCCCGGCGAGGAGGAGGCGGAGCAACTGCGAGCCTGGACGCTGCGGACGGTTCGCGGGACGGTGCAGGCGGATATTTTGAAGGAGGACCAGGGACAGAACACCTGTATTTTCTCGACCGAATTCGCGCTCAAGATGATGGGGGACATTCAGCAATATTTTATCGATCACGGGGTGCGCCATTATTATTCGGTCAGCATTAGCGGATATCATATCGCCGAGGCCGGGGCCAATCCCATCTCGCAGCTGGCGTTCACGCTGGCCAACGGCTTTACCTACGTCGAATATTATTTGAGCCGGGGGATGGCCATCGACGACTTCGCTCCAAATCTTTCCTTCTTCTTCAGCAACGGCCTCGATCCCGAATACGCCGTCATGGGCCGCGTCGCGAGGCGCATTTGGTCGACGGTTATCAAGCAGAAGTACCATGGCAACGAACGCAGCCAGAAGCTGAAGTACCATATCCAAACCTCCGGTCGCTCGCTGCATGCGCAGGAGATGGACTTCAACGATATCCGCACGACGCTGCAGGCGCTGCTCGCGGTCTACGACAACTGCAATTCGCTGCATACCAATGCGTTCGACGAAGCGATTACGACGCCGACGGAGCACTCCGTGCGGAGGGCGATGGCGATTCAGCTGATCATCAACCAGGAGTTCGGCCTCGCGCGGAACGAGAATCCGCTGCAAGGCGCCTTTATCATCGATGAGCTGACGGATCTCGTCGAAGAAGCGGTGCTTGACGAGCTTCAGCGCATCCATCTGAGGGGGGGCGTATTAGGAGCCATGGATACGGGGTATCAACGCGGCCGCATTCAGGAGGAGTCGCTTTTGTACGAAAGCCTTAAGCACTCCGGCGAGCTGCCGATCGTCGGCGTCAACACGTTTCTGAATCCGAATCCCGCGGCGATCCTTGCGGCCGAGCCGGAGCTGGCCCGTTCCACGACGGAGGAGAAGGAGACGCAGCTCCGGCATCTGAAGGCCTTCCAAGAGAAACACGATTCCAGCGCGCAAGCGGCATTGGAGCGTCTGAAGCAAACGGCGCTAGCAGGTGGCAACGTGTTTGCGGAGCTGATGGAAACGGTGCGGCATGCCTCGCTGGGCCAGATGACGGACGCTTTGTTCGAAGCGGGAGGGCAATACCGGCGCAACATGTAACGGGAAGCGTACTTTTTGAACTATCTTTATAAGCGGACAGGAGCGTGATGTCAGCATGGCGGACGAACATTATGTGCCCGGTCTCGAGAATGTATTGGCAAGCGAAACGTCCATCTCTTACTTGGATGTGGAGAACGAACAAATCGTGCTGCGCGGCTATGATCTCATCGAGCTGGCGCAAAAAGTATCCTACGTAGAGGTGGCGGGATTGCTGCTTGACGGCAGGCTGCCGGATTCTGCAAGAACGTCCGAGCTTGAACGAAGCTTGATGGCCGAAGGAGCCATCGCTCCGGAGATATACGACTTGATCGGCAAACTGCCGCCGGGCAGCCACCGCATGGACGTATTGCGGACGGGGATATCCGCGCTGGCCAGCTATGACGGGGAGCTGGACGATCATTCGCCGGAAGCGAACGGCCGCAAGGCGGTCAGGCTGCTTGCCAAGGTTCCCGCCCTCGTGGCGGACGGCCACCGGCTGCTGTCGGGCTTGCCCGTCATTCAGCCCCATGCCGACGCTTCTTACGCCGGCGGCTTCCTCCACAAGCTGACCGGGAAAGCGCCGGATCCGCTGGAGGAGCGGATCTTTGACCAGTCGCTCATTGCCTACAGCGAGCATGAGCTCCCCAATTCCACGTTCGCCGCGCGGGTCATTGCTTCCACGATGTCCGACATGTACGGCGCGGTGGCGGGCGCCGTCGCGTCGCTTAAGGGCAACCTGCACGGCGGGGCGAACGAAGCCGTAATGGAAATGCTTGGCGTCGCCCGGACCGCCGGCGAGCTGGAGACGATCATGCTGGGCAAGCTGGCGCGCAAGGAGCGCATCATGGGCTTCGGCCACCGGGTCTACATGCGCAAGCCGGATCCCAGGGCGATGCTGATGAAGGAGGCGCTGGCGCAGCTGGCAACGGCCAAAGGACGCATGGATTTGTACGACGTCTGCGAGGCAGGCGAAGATCTCATGAAGCGGGAGAAAGGGTTGTACCCCAATTTGGATTATTACGCCGCGCCCGTCTACTCATTGCTGGGCATCCCTGTTCCGCTGTTCACACCCGTGTTTCTTGCCGCCCGGACAGCCGGCTTATGCGCGCATGTGATCGAGCAGCATGGCCGCAATCGGCTGTTCCGGCCGCGCGTTCGGTATACCGGACCGAGAGGGCTCCGCCCGTAGTCGGCGGGGCTGGAAAAACGTCGATTCGCGATCCGAGAAGGGGGAAGAGAACGAATGGCAACAGACTTGCTGCTGAAGGAGATTGCGGCATACGCCGCCGATTATAAAGTGGAAAGCGAGGAAGCGCTCCGAATCGCGCAATACGTCCTGATGGACTCCATCGGCACGGCGATGCTCGCGCTCCGGTTTCCCGAGTGCGCCAAACATATCGGCCCCGTCGTGCCCGGCGCCGTCTTGCCGGGAGGCGCCAGGGTGCCGGGCACGAGATACGAGCTCGATCCCGTGCATGCGGCGTTTAACATCGGCACGCTCATCCGCTGGCTCGACTATAACGATACTTGGCTCGCGGCGGAGTGGGGCCATCCCTCCGACAATCTCGGGAGCATCCTCGCCGTCGCGGATTACGTCAGCCGGGCCCGGCTCGCCGAGGGAGGCACTCCGCTGACGATGAGGGAGGTGCTGGAGGCCGCGGTCAAGGCGCACGAAATTCAAGGCGTGCTCGCGCTTAATCATTCGTTCAACGGCGTTGGGCTCGACCATGTGCTGCTCGTACGCATCGCGTCCGCCGCCGTCGCGACGGCGCTGCTTGGCGGGTCCGCGAGCGAGATCGAAGGAGCGTTATCCAACGCCTGGCTGGACGGCGCCGCTCTTCGGACCTATCGGCATGCGCCCAATACCGGCTCGCGCAAAAGCTGGGCGGCCGGCGATGCGACGAGCCGCGCGGTGCGTCACGCGTTAATGGCGCTGAACGGGGAAATGGGCTACGACACGCCGCTGACGGCGGAGAAGTGGGGCTTCCAGGATGTGCTGTTTAAGGGGCAGCCGCTCGCTCTCGCGCGACCTCTGGGCACTTACGTGATGGAGAACGTCCTCTTTAAAATATCGTTTCCCGCCGAATTCCACGCGCAGACGGCGGTGGAATGCGCGTTCGCGCTGCACGAAGCCGTCCGCGGCCGGCTCGCCGACATCGCCGAAGTGACGATAACGACGCATCGGTCCGCCATTCGAATCATCGACAAAAAAGGACCGCTGCACAATCCCGCCGACCGGGATCATTGCCTGCAATATATGGTGGCGGCTGCGCTGATCCACGGAACGCTGACGGCCGAGCACTACGAGGACGAAGCCGCCGCGGATCCCCGAATCGACGAGCTGCGGGCCAAGATGACCGTCGAGCATGACGAGGGGTATAGCCGCGATTATCTCGACCCCGAGAAGAGATCCATCGCGAACGCGTTACGGATCAAGTTCAAGGACGGTACCGAAAGCGAGAAAATCGTCTGCGAATATCCCATCGGCCATCGGAGGCGGCGCGGGGAGGGGCTGCCAAAGGTCATTACGAAATGCGAAAGCAATCTGCTTACGAGATTCCCGCGCAAGCGAACCGCCAAAATGATCGAGGCCGGTTTTGATTCCGAGCGTTTGCAGCGGATGCCAGTCACGGCGTTTATGGCTATGTTCGTCATTTAACCGCGGCGGCTCGTTGCAGTGTGCGATCACGAAGGAGGCGAAGCGGCGTCTATGTCATGGTTAGTGGAAGAAGAGCCGGGCCAGCGGGAGCTGGCCGAGCGGTTCAGGGCGCTGGCGGCGAGCGGACCGATTCTGCAGATGCCGGGAGCTCATGACGGCATGTCGGCAAGAGTGGCGAAGTCGTGCGGCTTCGGGGCCTTGTACTTATCCGGAGCGGCCTATACCGCCAGCCGGGGGTTGCCCGATTTGGGATTGATCTACAGCAACGAAGTAGCGGAGCGCGCGCGGGAGCTGATCCGCGCGTCGGGTCTGCCCGTTCTAGTCGACATTGATACCGGTTATGGCGGCATCCTCAACGTCGCCCGCGCGGCCAAGGAGATGACGGAGGCGAAGGCGGCCGCCGTTCAGATCGAGGATCAGGACATGCCGAAGAAATGCGGGCATCTAAACGGGAAGCGGCTAGTAGGCGCGGATGAAATGGCACAAAAAATAAGGACGATCAAGGAGATCAGTCCGACTCTCTATATCGTGGCGCGGACGGATGCTAGGAGCGTGGAGGGAATGGAAGCCGCGCTCGAGCGGGCTAAGGTTTACGTAGAGGCGGGAGCGGACGCGATTTTTCCGGAGGCGCTGGAGGGAGAGGCCGAGTTCCGGCGATTCGGCGAGTCGATACGCGTTCCGTTGCTTGCCAACATGACGGAGTTCGGCCGGACGCCTTATTATTCGGCCGAACAATTCGCCGATTGGGGCTTCCGCATGGTCATCTATCCGGTATCGTCGCTGCGCGTGGCGGCCAAGGCGTACGAGCGATTGTTCGCCGAGATCGCGCGCGCCGGCACCCAAGCGGCTTCGGTCGGCGACATGCAGACTCGCAAAGAGCTGTACGAAACGATACGGTATTCGGATTACGAGGCACTCGACAGCCGAATCGCGAAGACGGTGCTGCCGGGGGAGTCGAACGTTTAGCTCATTGGCATGATCGCAACGGCTCTTGTGAAGCAGCTTCTGCTTTTCATGCAGCAATCAGTTCTTCCACGGGGAATTGAATGGATTGCATAGGCGCGGGAACTTTCCCGCGTCTTTGTTGTTGTTGTCTCCGCGGCATGATGATAAAGAAGTACATCCGCGAGTCCATTTATTGATAGTTCCCGTTCGGCAGCCGTCATCGCTTTTATAACCGATCGTATTGAAGAGGTATTTGGACAAGGGAATATGTACCATTATTATGGGAAGCCTACTTCCGTATCTCATTATCGAAAGTTACGCGGAGCCGGATGCGCCGCTTGAGAGGAATCGTGGCATGAAATCCGACATTCATCTAACTATCGGCGCCAGTCTGCACGAGAATGAACGACTGTTTTGTGCTCTGTTTCACAATTGCTCGGACGTGAAATTCAGAAAAATCGAAGCTAAGGATGACGCCATTCTGCTGTTAATCTATGTGGACGGAATGATTAACGCGGATATTTTAACGTCCAATATGCTCAAGCCTTTATTCTATGAAGGACTTCCCCAGGGACTCGAACCGATCGGAAGCGCCGCCGAAATGATCGGTCGGGAGCATGTTTCAGCACTGCAGACGAAAAAGATGACGGAAGCTTCCGAAATCGCAGACTGTATTCTGAAGGGCGAGTTGGCGGTTCTTGCAGACGGCGAACCTAGCGTTTTGTTGATTGACGCTTCCCTATACGAGACCCGGGCGATCACCGAGCCTTCGGGCGAATCCGCGCTTCGCGGCTCGAGGGAGAGCTTCACCGAGCAATTGCGTACCAACACCTCGATGCTGCGAAGAATATTTACGACGGCTGATCTGAAGTTCGAGACTTTCAAGATCGGTAAACTGACCAAAACCGATGTAGCCTTGTCCTATATCGAAGGAGTCGCGTCCGACACCGTGATCGATGAAGTACGGAGGCGAATCGGGCTGATCGAGCTCGACGTCGTGTTGGAATCGGGATATATCGAAGAATCGATCGAAGAATCCCACATCTCCCCGTTCCCGCAAATATTGAGCAGCGAAAGGCCGGACGTTGTCGCCGCCGCGCTGATGGAGGGCAGAGTGGCCATACTAACGAACGGATCGCCGATTGCGCTGATCGTTCCGATGACGTTCTGGGCTGGCTTGCAAGCGCCGGATGATTATTTCGAACGCACCTTGTTCGTCAGCTTGAACCGTTGGATCCGCTATTGTTTTGCCCTGATGTCGGTGCTGCTTCCGTCCATTTATATCGCGCTCACCAATTTTCATCCCGAGATGGTGCCGTCCAAGCTGATGCTGAGCATCGCTTCGTTGCGGGAACGGGCGCCATTCCCGACGGTCATCGAGGTCATACTGATGGAATTTGTGTTCGAGGGGTTGCGGGAAGCGGGAATTCGCCTGCCAAAGCAGATCGGTCCGCTCGTCAGTATCGTCGGGGCGCTTGTCATCGGCGAGGCGGCTGTCCGCGCAGGCATTATCTCGGCACCCATCGTCATTATCGTATCCGCCGCCGGCATTGCGTCGTTCGTGATCCCGAGATACAGCTTCAGCTTCCCGCTTCGCATGATCCGGTTCCCTCTTGCGATACTCTCCGGTTTGTTTGGATTATTCGGCACCGCTATCGGAATTATGGCGATATTGATTCATTTAATCGGGCTGCGTTCGTTCGGGGTGCCGTATTTGTCGCCGATCGCTCCTCTTAACGGACGCAAGCTGAGGGATGTGCTCATGAGATGGCCAAGGAAACTTTCCATCCATTCGAAAGCCGAAAGCGAGGCGGACCATCCATGATTCGCGCATGCAAGCTTACGGTATGCTGGCTACTCATCGCCATTGCCACCGCCGGCTGCTGGAATCTGGAAGAGCCGGATCGCCTTGCCTACGTTATGGGAACAGGACTCGACCGCACGCCGGACGGCCGATTGGAGCTTAGTTCGTTGATCGCAATTCCCGCGGGCATCGGCGGACAGGAGTTTGGTGCGTCAAAAGAAAGCAGCTTCGTGTTAAGCGCCACCGGCAAAAGCAACGCCGAAGCGACCCAAAACTTGCAAAGCCGGCTGTCGAGAAACTTGTTTCTCGGCCATCGGGAAACGATTCTGATCGGAGAACGAATGGCAGAGCAAGGTTTGGCCGACTGGGTCGACGAGTTCTTCCGAAATCCACAGTCCGAAATCCGCTCGAACCTGCTTGTCGTAAAGGGGGCGAGAGCCAAAGACATCTTTAACTTGGATTCCACGTACGACCCTTTTATTACGACCACGCTAAACAACGAGCAAGAGACGATCGGACTGAGGAGATGCATATTCGGCGATTTTATGGCCATTTTTTTGGGGCAGGGGTTGCAGCCTTTAGTGCCGGCGGTACGATTGAACGAATCCAATAATTATGAATACGCGGGACTTGCCATTCTGGACAAGTACAACGGCTTGCGGCTCGCCGGGTATTTGAACCATTCCGAATCGATGTATGCCAAATGGATTGACGGAAGGTTGACAGGTTATGTCATGACCATTTCCGATTCGCAAGGCGGCACTCTCAGCATTAAGCTGACCGGGATGAAACGTCGGATTCGGACTCGCATGAAAGACGGCGGCAACATTCAAGCAACGATCGCGCTCTCCGCGAAAGGAATCGTCATCGAAAACAATTCCGGCTGGAAGCCCGGCGATGCCAAAGATATTGCCGAGATCGAGGCCGCCTTGAACAAGCAGGTGACAACAGCCGTGCAGGAATTGGGGGCAAAAGCCCAAAAACAATTTCGGCTCGACCTGTTCAGCATCGGGAACAGCATCTACAAACAGCATCCTTACGAGTGGAAAGCGATCGCGCCGGAATGGAAAATGATTTTCCCGCGAATCGGAATGTCCGTGGATGCTCGCATTAAATGCATGGATCAGGGGCAGACAGACTCTTCGATGATGAACGAGGGAGGGACAAAGCGATGAAGCGGGCGAAGCTGACCGGATCCCAAGTGATTTGGATATTTGCGACGGTGGAGATCGTGATCATTATTTGGCTGCGGATATCGCCCGCCATTCAATCGAACGGGCAGGACGCCTGGATGACGATGACGCTGGCAGGGCTGCTCAGCATCCCTTTGGCCTTTCTTGTCGTGCGTCTATGCGCGATGCATCCGAATGAAACGTTGGTGAGCTTTAGCCAGAGGCTGCTTGGCAAGTGGTTGGGCAAAGCGATTGCCATTCCTTATTTACTCATGTGGCTGGCGCTTCCCGCGGGAGCGCTCCGTTTGTTCGGCGACTTTATCCATCTAGTTCTGCTCGACCGAACGCCCGTCCATTTAATCATGTTGTTTATGCTTTGCTTGATGACCTATTTAACATACACCGGCGGAATTTCGGGCATTGGACGGTTTTGCGAAATAGCGGGACCGATTACCATACTAACGTTGATTGTCAGCTTCATCCTGAACATTGGCAGCCTCAAAGGCGGCAATCTCTTGCCGATGTACGCCTATTCGGGCTGGGTCCATATCTTGAAGGAATCCGTGTCGCCAGTCTCCTTTATAGCGGAAGCCACCGTAATACTCGCGGTTATTCCGTTCGTCAAGCAACCGCGGCAGGTTTATTCGAGGGCGTTGATCGGCGTCGGTTTGACCGGCGCGATGACCGTTTTGGCCACGATAATGGTATTGCTGGTGTTTGGTCCGGATGTGGCGGCCAAGTTGAAGTTTCCTTATTTCACGCTCGTTCGTTATATCAATATTTTGGATTTTATCCAGAATATTGATATTTTTGTCATTTTTATTTGGATTTTCGGCCTGCTCGCCAGACTTTCGCTCTATCTGTTTATTTCCAGCTACGAGACGGCGCAATGGCTTCGTATTCGCAATTGGCGTCGGCTAATTTGGGTCGGGGCGGCAGTCATATACGCCATGGCGGTATGGATACCGAACGAATCGTATTTTACATTAACCGATCAACTGTGGCCGATTTTCGTTTTTCCCTTTGTCGGGGTTGCGATTCCGTTGCTTCTGTTGATTGTGTCTGTCGCAAAGAAACAGGCGAATGGATAGAACGGCTGATCGCTCATCGGGCAACGCGGGCGGACGAACGGCGAGCGACCAGTTCCGGCTCCAGCGCGATCGCCTGAAGCTCTTCCGGCGCCTCGATCAGCTTGTGCAGCGCCTCTGCGATGACGGACGCGATCACATGAACGGAGACGCCTACGGCCGTCGTCGGCACATCGAGATCCTCCATCAGAG
>JAQSXN010000059.1 GCA_029256665.1 Paenibacillus sp. | reverse complement strand
CCAGAAATAACGCCCCCGCGGCCATGGAGACGATCGTCGAGAGATTGGCGAATACGCTCATTTTCGAAGCTTCCATCTTGGATAGGATATAAGTTGCGGTTAGCGCCGTGATGAGCGACGACACCACGCCCAAGAACAGGATCGAGACGATAAAGGTTCCGCTGGCGAGCGGCTCGAAGAAACGGTGCAGCGTTCCGGCGGCCGTATGGCCCGCTACCGACACGGCAAGGAAGACGGCGAAACCGATCCCCATCATTAGAAACGTGAGTTCGGCCGGGCCGAACTGCTTCGACAATGACCGGGCCAACACGCTGTACCCCGCAAACGCGAAGCAGGTTAAGACGAGCAGGGATATCCCCACCGCATTGGACCAATCGATGCTTGCGCCTTTTGCCGCAAAGATGAATACGACGCCGAACACGGACAGGCCAATCGACAGCTTCTGCCAAACCGTGGTTCTCTCCTTCAGAAAGACGGAGGCGAGAAACATCGTAACGATCGGGGTGAAGGCGTATAAAATGCCTCCCTCCGCGGAGGTGGCGTGCTGCAGCCCATACGCTTGAAGCGTGAAAAAAACCAGCGGGTACATCGTCGCGAGCAGCAGCGCTTTGAACAGCGGCTTGCCTCGGTACGAAAGCTTGATCCAGCCGAACGCCGCCGGGATCGATATAGCCAGGAACGAAGCGGCAAAACGGAAGGTCAACGTGTCGATGGGGCCGGCATAGTCGAGCGCCTGCTTGGCGAATAAAAAGGAGAATCCGATAATCGCCGCGTTAAGCACGGCCAGCATATAAGCAAGTTTCAGTCTCTGTTGGTTCACAATCGGTTCATCCTTTCTTGCAATCTGTAGAGAGTTCGCGAATTTCTCAACCGGTACTATGAAGATAGAACAGAATGCGGAAGGGAACAATGGCATTTTAACCAAACTGTATCGATACAATTTGGCCGGCGGATGTATAATAAACAGAGAAAATCCGAGTACAAAAGCGCGTAAGTCCACAGGGGGAGAAGCATGAAAAAGTATATGTCCATACTGTCCGATATGGAGAATAGGATTCGGGAAGGGCGGTACGCTCCCGGGCAAAGGCTGCCATCCGTCCGCGATGCCGCGGAGGAATACGGGTGCAGCGTCAGCACGATCGTGCGGGCTTACGCGGAATTGGAGAAGCGGCACGACATTTATTCCATTCCGCAAAGCGGCTATTACGTGGTCGAGAGGCCCGGAGCTCGGCGAGACGACGGCGATGGGAAAATCATCGATTTCGCTACGGTACTGCCGGATCTGGACGCGTTCCCTTACATAGACTTTCAGCATTGCCTCAACAAAGCGATCGATATCTACAAGCACGATTTATTTACGTATGGCGATCCGAAGGGCTTGGCCTCTCTGCGCCAAACGCTCGTCTCTCACTTGGCCGGAGATCAGGTGTTTGCCAAAGCCGAGCAGATCGTCGTGACTTCCGGGGCGCATAAGGCGATGGAGGTGCTGGCGCGAATGCCGTTTCCGAACGGCAAAGCGGCGGTATTGGTCGAACAGCCGAGCTACGATATATACTTGCGTTTTTTGGAGACGGAGGGCATTCCGGTATTCGGCATCGCCCGTACGGTGGATGGGATTGATCTTGCGGAGCTGGAGCGGCTGTTCGCAAGCGGCCGGTTCAAGTTTTTCTATACGATGCCGAGGTACCATAATCCGCTTGGCACCTCGTATAACGCGGAGACGAGGAGCGCGATCGCCAGATTGGCGGAGAAATACGATGTGTTCGTCGTGGAAGACGATTATATGGCCGACTTGGGCGTGGAGCGGCGTTACGATCCCATCTACGCTTGCGATTCGAGCTCTCACGTCGTGTACGTGAAGAGCTTCTCGAAAATTATCTTCCCAGGCTTGAGGCTGGGCGCGGTCGTATTGCCCGAGCCCTTGATTAAGACCTTCCTTGTCCATCGAGGTTACTCCGACACCTCCTTATTGTCCCAAGCGGCGCTTGAGGTGTACATCAAAAACGGCATGTACGAGCGGCACAAATACAAAATCAGCGGCTTGTACGCGTCACGGATGCAAGCCTTGAACGAAGCGGTGGAGAAGTACAACGGAGAGGGGCTCATCAAAGCGTCCGGCGTCCGCTCGGGCATCTACATGCCGTTTAGGCTGGAGCCGACGGTTAATGCGGACCGGCTGACCGAGAGGCTGGCCGAGCGCAACATTCGAGTCGTGGCCGGGAAAGCTTTTTACTTGTCTAATTACCTGGAACGGGAGAAGTTTCTGCGGATCAGCGTTTCCCAGACGAAGCCGAATCGGATCGATGACGGAGTCCGCGCGATCGTCGAGGAAGTCGGAAAAGGAACGCGCGCGTATCTTTTTCCCCGCAATATCCAAACCTAGTCTATAATGGCGGAACGCGAACCGCCGCGGCTGTCATTATCCAACAGACAGTCTGCCTAACTCTGAAATTTTTCTCCGCCATATCGAGGAGATCCACAAATCGCATCGCGCAGATCAATCATCAATGCCAATTTTAACCAAAGACGATGTATGCGCTTACCGCTATAAATGGCCCGGGAAGCCGCGTCGCTGCTGGCTCGACACGGTTTGTGCATATCGCACAAATTGTGATTTAAAATGCCAATGTTTTATTCCATGATAAAAATTTATTTCAAAATCTATTGACGATTACGAAATAAATTCTTAAGATAGAGTCATGCAAAACAACAAGTGCTATCGCGACATCAAGAGCGGCAACAAGAAAGAAATCGATCGCATGGGCGGCAACTTGCCCAATCAGGATCACGTAAGGGGAATCACACACAATGAATGACTATCTTGCAAGCTTGACAACGGAGGGGATCAATCCCGATACTGCGATGATCGACGAGCTGTCCACGGAGCAGATGCTTGCGCTCATGAACGAAGAAGACGCAAAGGTGCCGGGAGCGGTGCGGGCGGAAATTCCTCGAATTGCGCTAGCGGTGGAAGCGCTTTACCAATCGCTGTCGACGGGCGGAAGGATGTTCTACATCGGAGCCGGCACCTCGGGAAGACTCGGCGTGCTTGATGCTTCGGAGTGTTTGCCGACATTCGGCGTTGATCCGTCTCTCGTGCAAGGGTATATTGCCGGCGGGGACCAAGCGCTGCGCATCCCGGTGGAAGGCTGCGAGGACGACGGCGACGAAGGCAGAGCGTTAATCGATCGCATCGGCGTGACGAACAAGGACGCGGTTATCGGCATCTCGGCGAGCGGCAGCGCGGCATTCGTGATCGAAGCGCTTCGCAGAGCCGGAGAGATCGGCGCGGTGACGATCGGCGTAGTCAACAACAAGGATACGAAGCTGGCGGAAGCGGCGAGCATCATGATCGCGCCGGTGGTCGGTCCGGAAGTCATCGCGGGCTCGACGAGGCTCAAGGCGGGGACGGCCCAGAAGCTTGTGCTGAACATGCTGACGACGAGCACGATGGTAAAGCTCGGCAAGACCTACAACAACTTGATGGTCGATCTGAAGGCGAGCAACAAAAAGCTGTTCGACCGCTCCTTGCGCATCATCAGGGCGGCAACGGACGCGGACGAAGAAACGGCGGAACGATATTTGCGCGAAGCGTCGCTCGACAGCAAGCTGGCGATCATGATGATCAAGTCCGGACTTGGGGCGATGGAGGCGAAGAAGGTGCTGACGGAATCCGGAGGCAACCTTAAGAGAGCGATACGTGCCTGCTCCAAAGTGATGTAAGCTTGCTGAAACGCGCTGCACCGCCCGACCAGGCGACAGGCGTTTCACCTTTGGCGGCGTCGTATAGATAGAATTTCAAATTAAAGGGAGGATCTTAGCAATGACTAAAAAAATGAGAATGGCTGCATCCGTACTTGCTCTTACGTTATCCATGGGCGCGTTAACCGCTTGCGGTTCCGGCAACAACGGCAACAACGACCCGAGTCCGACGAACACGGCCGAGGGCGGAGCGTCCGAAGCGAAGGATACCATCACGGCCCTGCTGCCGCCGGTATCGCCGACGTATCAAGAGAACTTCAAGCAAATGGAAGCGGACTTCAACAAGCTTTATCCGAACCTGACTTTGAAAATCGAGCCGGCCAGCTGGGAAGACATGACCCAGAAGCTCGACACGCAAGTGAACGCGGGCAGTCCGCCGGATTTGGCGTTCATCGGCTCCGACGGCATCTCCAAGTACGCGCAGCTCGGCATGCTGCTTGATATCAAGGATCTGGTGAGCGACGAGATCATCGCCGACTACGACGAAGCGGCGCTGGCTTACATGAAGAACGGCGAAGGCCTGTACGGCTTGCCGGCCTACATGGAAGTGCACTCCATCGGCGGCAACAAGCAGATGCTCGAGGAAGCGGGCATCGACTGGAAGAAGGTACAGCAAGAAGGCTGGACGTACGAAGAGTTCCGCGAAGCGATTAAGAAGGGCGTCGTGAAGGATGGCGACAAGACGTCGCGTTACGGCTTCGTATTCGCGACAGCGGGCGTAGCCTCCAAGGACTACCTGAGCATCCTGGTCAAAAACGCGGGCATGCCTTCTCCGTTCACGACGGATCTGAAATATGCGTACACGAGCAAAAACTACCTGACGGTGCTGAACGCGGTTCGCGAGCTGATCGACGACGGTTCCATGCCGAAGGAATTGAGCGCGGTTGACGCAGGCAAACGCTGGAACATGTTCCTGACGGGCCAGACGATGATTACGGGCAAAGGCCTTGCGGTATTCGAGAACTCCGCGGGCAAAAACAACGCGAAGATCGACGCGAAGGACGGAAGCGCGGTCGAAGGCAGCATCAAGGTGGATTACATCGCGTTGCCGCTCCCATCCTTTGCGGGTCAAGAGGCGGTATCCCATGCGGTCGTTGACGGCTACGTGGCGTTCCGCGGCAAAAAGGATCCGACCGACGAGCACAAAGCGAACATCGTAAAAGCGGCTAACTTCCTATCTAGCGGCCAAGTAGCGGCTACGACGAATAATGACCTGTTCGCGGCGCATATTACGAAAAGCGCTCGCGAAGCGGCGAAGAACATGGAATCGACTCGCAACCCCGACAACATCGCGGCCGTGGACAAAATGCTCGAGCATGCGGCTCCTGCCCGTCCCGACATCCCTGTAGATCTGGGCGCGAAAGCGATCAAGCTGGAGAACGAAGTCGTTATTCCTAAGCTGCAAGCCCTGCTTGCCGGCGAGATTACGCCTCAGGAAATGTACGATGCCGTTAAGAAAGGCGCAATCGAAGCCTTCGGAGCGGACGGAGTCGTGCAAGACTAATTGAAGTTTCTCGGATAGCCGCTCTGTCACCCGGGGCGGCTACCCGTGCTTTTAATAAGGAAGCAAGGCTGAATTGCAGTACTTAGAAGTATCGCGGCAAGGGAAAGGAGTCTGCCATTATGGCTCGTGCGTCAAACATCAAGAATCGACTTAATCGCGGTGACGGAGCTTGGGCATACGCGTTTATCGCCGTTGCTCTCGTCGTCTACGCCTTGTTCACGGCCTATCCGGTCTTGAGCGCATTACTGATCAGCTTCCAACAATACAGTCCGTTAAAGTCGGAATACATTGGCTTCGACAATTACTCGGGAATATTCGCCAGCGACTTGTTCTGGAAAGCGGTCTGGAACACGGTCGTCTACACGGTGCTGACGGTCCCGGTTGCGCTTCTTATTTCGTTCGCGGTCGCGATTATGATCATGCCCCTCAAGAAGTGGGCGCAGACTACGTTCAAGGCGGTTTACTACTTGCCTGCGGTCGCCTCCGGCGTCGCGTTGTCCGTCGTATGGCTCTGGATCTATGATCCGCTGCCCGGCGGCATCTTGAACCAACTGATCGGCATGCTGGGCATCCCGAATCAGAACTGGCTCGGCGCAAGCTCGACCTCGATGTTCTCGCTCGTGCTGATGTCCTGGCTGTCCAGCCACGGCACAAGCATTATTATTTACGTAGCGGCGCTGCTCGGCATCGACGAGAGCTACTACGAAGCGGCGTCGATCGACGGCGCGACGTTCTGGCAGAAGATGTGGCACATCGTGCTGCCGTGCCTCAAGCCTACGACGCTGTTCTTGCTGGTGACCGGCGTGATCGGCTCGTTCCAGGTATTCCAGAACGCTTATCTGATGACGGGCGGCGGTCCGGACCACTCCACGACGATGGTCGGCTTGCTGATCTTCGATACGGCGTTCAAATATTTCGAGTTCGGCAAAGCGGCGGCGCAGTCGCTGGTGCTGGCGGCAATTATCGGCGTCATCGCGTTTTTCCAGTTCAAGTTCCTGGGCAAAGACGTGGAATATTAAGAGAAGGAGGGACTTGCAATGGCTTTGTTTAGCAATCACCTGGGCAACCGCGCAGCGAGATATACCCGCAACACGATACTGGTCACCCTCCTTCTTCTGTTCGCCCTGGCGACGATATTCCCGATCTACTTCATGATCATGTCGTCCTTCGGCGATCCCGTCGAGGCAGGAGCGGTGAGCTATTCCATCTGGCCGAGCAAGTTCTCGCTGGAGTCTTACAAATTTTTCTTCGCGTTCAGCGAATATTCGTACCGCTGGATTCTGAACTCGCTCTTGGTGGCGGTCGTCGTCATGGTCTCGAACGTCGTCTTCGCCACGATGGCGGGATACGCGTTCGCCAAGATCCAATTCCGCGGACGCAACGTGCTGTTCGCCGTGCTGCTTGCGGCGATGATGATTCCGTATCAAGTGACGCAAGTGCCTTTGTACATTTTGATCGTCAACATATTTGAAATTCAGAATACGTATGGCGCTCTTGTCATGCCGACGCTCGTTACGGTCTATAACATCTTCTTGGCGAAGCAGTTCATGGGTTCGATCCCGAAAGAAATTCTGGAGTCGGCCAAAGTGGAAGGCTGCAACCAATTCCAGATTTTGACCAAAATCATTATGCCGCTGTCGAAAACGGTCATGGCGGTTATGGCGATTCTGACGTTCATGGAGTCGTGGAACACGTTCTTCTGGCCGTTCCTCGTCACGAACTCGATGGATATGCAGACGATTCAAGTGGGACTCAAAAACTTCCGCTTCGCCAACACGACGTATTTCGCGCCGATGATGGCTGGCGCCACGATCTCGGCCGTGCCGATGTTTATTCTGTTCTTCAGCTTGCAGCGCTACTTCCTTGAAGGGGTTACGGTCGGCGCGGTAAAAGGCTGATGGACGGAACTTGCCGGACCGCTATAGGCTAGCGGTTCGCGGGAGGGGGAGGCAAACATGATAGCGACTTGGAACGACCGCTATGCGGACGAGGTCATCGCGGTATGGAACGAGGTTGCCGTCCGGGACGGCTACAAGGAGATGACGGCGGAGTCCTTTGCCGGGATCATTACGGGCAATGTGTATTTCGATCCGTTGTGCGCGTTCGTATCGCTGGAGGATGGCCGCGTTGTCGGCTTCGCTTGCGGCTGCGCGGGCGACGATCTGCCGCTCGGCGACGTCGCGGGATACATCACCTGCGTCGTGCTGGCGGATGGTTTCGAAGACGCCGAGAGAGCAGAGGCGTTAGTCCGGGCAATGGAAGCAAGGTTTGTCGAGCTGGGCAAGAAACAGGCGGACACGCTGTTTTTTAATCCCATGCAGCTGCCTTGGTACGTCCCGGACACGCCGCGCCATGAACATAATAACGCGCCCGGCGTGCCAACGGGAAGCTTGCTGCACAAGACGTTGCAGAGGCTCGGCTATGTCGAACGCGCGATTCAATGCGCGATGTATTTGCCGCTGGGCGGCTTTGAGGTGCCGGAGAGCATCTTAGCGAAGGAAGAGAAGGCTGCGGCGTCGGGCTATCGCGTCGAAATGCTGGATGCCGCGAAGCATGGCGGCGTGCACGAGATGCTGGAGGCGCTAGGCAATCCGCTGTGGAAGAAGGAGATCGGCCGCAGTCTGGAGGACGGCACGCCGGTTGTTGTGGCGGCGCTGCAAGGCCGCGTCGTTGGGTTCGCGGGGCCGGTAGTTCGGCAGGCGAACGGACGGGGGTATTTTGCGGGCATTGGAGTCGAGAAGGAGCATGAAGGGCATGGCCTGGGCTCGAGCCTTTTCTTCCGTCTGTGCGAAGCTTTCCAATCGATAGGAACGGACTATATGTCTCTGTACACGGGCAGCAACAATCCCGCGCTGCGCATCTATGAGCGGGCCGGGTTCAGAACGGCGAAAACCTTCGCCACGATGAGAAGGGAGCTTGGACAATGAGCGACAGACAACCGATTACGATATTAGGCATTGGCGCGCATGTAGGGGACGTAGAGCTGGTAGCGGGAGGCGTGCTGGCGAGCCATTATCTCAAGGGAGACAAAATCGCGACGCTGGCGCTGACCGCCGGAGAACGCGGCGTGCCGGACTGGCAGGACGTAAACGAATACAAGGCGCAGAAAATTCGCGAGGCTCATACGTTTGCAGGCATGCTGGGCGGCGAGGCGCGCGTGTTCGACATCCCCGACGGCGAAGTGCCGGACGATCAGGAGATTCGGTTGCGTGTGTGCGACGTCATTCGCGAGGTAAAGCCGAACATCATCATCACGCATCATTGCAACAGCATGCACAAGGATCACGCCACGACGCATCGCATCGTGAACGACGCTAGATTCTTCGCGGGCTTGCGCGCGATGGAGCGCGAGCATCCGGCCCATTTTGCGGCTAAGCTGTATTACGGGGAAAACTGGGAGGATGCGGTCGACTACGTGCCGTACGTGTACGTGGACTTTAACCAGGAGGCGTTCGATCTGTGGATCGAGGCGTTGTCGACGCATTGGTTCGTGACGGGCAGCAAGTCGTTCAACTACATGGACTATTATAAGTCGCTGGCGCGCGTTCGCGGCCTGGAAGCGCGCAAGGAGTATGCGGAGACGTTCATGATTCCGCCAGAGACGATGCGTCTGCGTCAATCGGAGCTGTAGTCCGAGGGGGGCGTGGGAAAACCCGTACCCCCTCGCCGTGCGCCGGGGCTATGCGCGGTGCAGAAACAGGCTGGACAAGGAGGCGCATCATGAAACATGGGATACGGGCCGGCATCGATCGGATCGACCGGCATGCGGAATTGTTCCGGGGGCAACGCCTGGGGCTCATTACGGCTCCAACGGGACTAGGAGCGGACTTCCGCTCGACAATCGATATTTTACATGAGAAGTTCGAGCTAGCGGCGTTGTTCTCTCCGGAGCATGGAGTAAGAGGCGATCTGGCTGCCGGCGCATTGGTCGATACATATGTGGACGAAGCGACGGGCGTGCCCGTCTACAGCTTGTATCGCAAGGACTCTAAGCGCCTGACGCCCGAGATGCTGGACGCCGTCGATATGGTCGTGTACGATATTCAGGATATCGGGACTCGTTATTATACGTTTATTTATACGATGTTGTACGCGCTCGAAGATTGCGCCGCGGCGGGCAAACCGTTCGTGGTGCTGGATCGCCCGAATCCGCTGGACGGCGTGACGGTGGAAGGCAACGTGTTGAAGCCCGGGTTCGAGTCGTTTGTCGGCAACTATCCGCTCGCGATGCGTTACGGCTTGACCGCGGGCGAAGTCGCGACGATGGCGAATGCGGAGAAGGGACTTGGGGCCGAGCTGCATGTCGTGCCTTGCGAAGGCTGGGAGCGGGAGCTGCGGTTCCCTGCTCTAGGCGGCGTCTGGATTGCGCCTTCGATGGGCATCCCGCGGTATGAGACGGCGCTGCTGTACCCGGGCACCTGCTTGTTCGAAGGGACGAATCTGTCGGAAGGACGCGGCACGACCGCTCCGTTCGAGATCATCGGCGCGCCGTTCGTGGACGCGGACCGGCTGGCGGCGGAGTTGAACGCGAAGCGGCTGCCCGGGGTTCATTTCCGGCCGACGTATTTTAAGCCGACGTTCTCCAAGCATCAGGGGGAGCTGTGCCGCGGCGTCTACGTCCATGTGCTGGATGGGGAGGCATTAAGACCCGTCGAGCTTGGTTTGACGATGCTGTTTACGATGAGGGAGTTGTTCCCGGAGTTCGCGTTTTTGCCGCCGGTTCGGGAGGGCGGTCGGCCGTTCATCGATCTCTTGTGCGGTGAATCGGGCGTGCGCGAGTGCGATGGGGACATGCGCGATCTGCTGGACCGGTTCGCGGATGAGAGCGCGGCGTTCGGGGAACGGAAGCGTGCGTATCATCTGTATTAAACGCGTGTCGCGGCTTGATTAGGCGAATGCGGAACGGCGAGACGGAACGAGAATGGTCGAGTTAGAGGCAAAGAGCAGGGGCAACGCGGCATGTTACCCGCGATCGTCGATCGGATGGAGGGAGACCGAAATTCGGGGGATGATCGTAGTGGGCAGTTGGGTGCTCTCTTTTTACCACACACCTATTGGCGATAAAACCCACCTCTAAACGCGGTCCCTCATCTCCGAGAGGCCTCGATAGAGGTTTTTTCAAAATGATTGCGGGAGGTTGGCGGGGATGCGTTATGTGGCCGGATTGGACGGCGGCGGGACGAAGACGGCGGTGACGGTGGCGGAGGAAGGCGGGGCGGTCGTGCACTCGTTTGTTGCGGGACCGCTGAACTTGAACGGGCAGGACGAGGCTAGCGTGAGGTCGACGCTGCAAGGGATTTGCGAGGAGGTCGCCAGCGTCTGCTTCGGAGGGTTGGAGACATGCGCGGTGATGGCCGTCGGGGCGGCGGGCATTAGCAACCCGACCGTGAGCGGACGTCTGACGGATGGGCTGCGGCAGGGCGGCTACGCGGGCGAGCTGGTGCTCGTGGGCGATCACGAAACGGCGCTTTGGGGCGCCCACGAGGGGCCGCACGGGATGATTCTGATCGCCGGCACGGGCTCTATTGCATATGGCCGCAATGCGGAAGGTCTGGTGCATCGCGCGGGCGGCTTTGGCCATCTGATCGACGACGAGGGCAGCGGCTACAGCATTGGCCGCGATCTGTTGTCCGCCGTCGTCCGGTCGTCGGACGGGCGCGAGGCGCCGACGGCGGTGACGGAGCTGGTGTATGCGCGGCTCGGCGTATCGACGGTGCAGGAGATTGTCGGCTTCGTCTACGCCAAAGAGCGCAACAAAGCCGACATCGCCGCGCTGGCGCCGGTGCTCTCGGCCGCTTGCGACGCCGGCGACGCGGTTGCCCTGCGCATCGCGGAGCGGAACGCGCAGGCGCTCGTCGAGACGGCCTCCGCGGTCGCAGAGCGGCTCGGCCTCGCGGAGGGCGGCGAGCTGGCGCTGCTCGGCAGCGTGCTGCTGCAGAGCCGCCAGGTGCGCGCGGCGTTCGAGGCCGGCATGGCGGCGCGCCATCCGCGGCTGCGATGCATCGACGCGCGCCGCGACGCCGCGCACGG
This sequence comes from Paenibacillus sp., assembly GCA_029256665.1. Lineage (GTDB taxonomy): Bacteria > Bacillota > Bacilli > Paenibacillales > Paenibacillaceae > Pristimantibacillus. The sequence goes on along the minus strand of JAQSXN010000059.1, from coordinate 283 downwards.
CGCGATGCTGCTCGCGTTGGCGGAGCTGGGGTAGCTGCGGTAGGGGCGGTAGCGGCCATAGTCGTTAACAATGACTATGGGGCTCGAAACACACTTAGAATTACTTTAACGTCGGCGCCACCGACAAAGTCGCCGGAAATGGCGTGTTTGCAGGCAGGTTTGTCGGCGCCACCGACAAAGTCGCCGGAAATGGCGAGTGTGGAGGCCGGTTTGTCGGTGTGACCGACAAAGTCGCCGGAATTGGCGAGTGTGGAGGCCAGTTTGTCGGTGTGACCGACAAAGT
>JAQSXN010000058.1 GCA_029256665.1 Paenibacillus sp. | reverse complement strand
AGTCCGTCCGGATAGGAGTACGGGTTGTACGTTTCGCGGCGATCCAGCGCTCCGTCCAGATAAACCTTTGATTCCCGGCCGTCGTAAGTAAAAACGACCATATGCCACTCGCCCTTCGAGACGGGCGTTGCTCCGATGGAGCTGCTCATGGAATATCGGTATCCCGGCGTCGGTCCGCCCACCGCGGAGACATGCCCGCATACCTGCTCGGCGCTGTCCCAAATGCTCAAATTCAGAAATAGGCCGTACTGCCTTTTTCGTTCCGTCTCGTTCCAGATCCCCGCGATGAACTCGCAGCCCGCGCTCTCCCGGGTGTCCCGCTTGACCCACGCCGCAACCGTTAGCCTGGCATCCGGTCCGTGGAAGTCCAGTCCCGGGCATTTCCGGCGCGGAATGCTCAGCCACTGGCCGTCCATAAGCTCCAGAGACCGGCTTCCGAAGATGCCTTCCTCCGCGTAAGAAGCCTCTCCTCGCATAGGCGTCAACCGATAAGGATACGGCCCGACCGCCTCAAGCGAGAGCGCCTCCCCCCTTTGAAAATTCCAAAAGCTTACCAAACCGTTCATCGCCGCGATAGCCTCGGCCCCGCTACGGGTATGATGCGACATCAAAGCACCTCCAAATGGTTGACAGATCTTGTTTCGCGCTACATCATCAGCTTGTCTTTCTCATGCCGGTCCCCGATGTCCATGGGCAGGCGGATGCGGACAACCGTGCCGATGCCGGGCCGGCTGTAACATTCCGCTCCGTAATCCTCGCCATAATACAGCCTTATGCGCTGATGTACGTTTTTGGCGCCGTAGCCTCGTCCCTTGCCCTCCTGCAAGAGGGAGCTTGCTTGATCGGGCGACATGCCGACCCCGTCGTCGATGACATCGAAGACGAGCTGCCGGCCGTCAACGCGAACGCGCACGATTACCGTTCCCGCATGGTCCTCCTTCTGCTGAATGCCGTGCATGACGGCATTCTCGACGATAGGCTGGAGGATCAGCTTCATGATCGGCACGCTCAGGGCATCGGCGTCAGCTTCGCAATAATAGCTGAGCTTGCCGGCATAGCGGATATCCTGGATGTTCATGAACGCTTGAACGTGATTCAGCTCGCCCACAAGCGTCGTCACTTCCCTGCCGCGGTTCAAGCCGAGCCGGAAAAACTTCGACAGGGCATCGACGAGAAGCACGATGCGTTCGGCCTTCATTTTCATCCCCATCCACTTCAGCGTGTCCAGCGTGTTGTAGAGGAAGTGGGGCTTGATCTGCGACTCCAGCGCCGTCAGTTCGGCGGCCTGCTTGCGGATCTCCATGCGGTACACCGTATCTACCAGTTCCCGTATGCGCAGGATCATGCTATTGTACTGCGCCTGCAATCCGGAAATTTCGTCGTTCCCGGTTACGGGCACAAGCGTGCCGTAATGGCCTTGCTTGACCTCCTGCATATGATGGACCAACGAACGGATGCCGCGCGTCAGCCGGTTGGAGAGCAGGATGACCGGCAGGATGGCCATCGCGATGACAAGCAGCCCGATAAAGCCGGTATACTGGCCGATTACATAACTCATCCCCCTAATCTCGCTTACGGGGACAAGCGCCGCGATCTCCCAGCCGTTGTAATCGATCGGCTGGAAGGTCGTGAAATAATCCTTGCCGTCCACGTTCAAGACCGGCATCTTGTCCCCGCGCTCCACCGTCAACAGTTGGCGCATGATCTCGGCTTCCGGATAGGAAGCGAAGGATTCCGAGGCGAGGGAAGTGATCCGCTGATTGCCGTTATAGACGTAGATGGCTCCATTCTCGGAGAAGTTAACGCTCTCGATGACTTCGCGCAGGATGTCTTCCTTCACATCGATGGCGACAATCCCTAGCATGGATTTCAAGCTATGGAAATCGTAGACCGTGCGGAACAGCGACAACACCTGAATGCGATTCATCGGCATGTATTCCTGCTCGTACGTGCTCTTCCATAACAGATCCCGCTCCGCGAGCTCTTGCTGCCTTCGAAGGCTGTCATCGAGCTCCCGCAGGTTGAATATATTGTTCCGCTCACGGGAGTACAAGGAATCCCCCGACACGAACAGTCTAATGCGATGGATGTTCCGATTGTTCTCAAGGTTAGTAATGATATCCATAAGCTCGGAAAAATCGTTAAGCATCTGCTCCGTCTGCCGGGGACCATATCCCTTTTGCTCCCGTTTCAGAATCGCCTGCAGCTTGGCGTTCATCAGAATCAGCTCCGAGACGTTCTCCACCTCCCGGAGCCGATAGACGATATTGATCGCCGCCTGCTGCAGCGCTTGCTTGTAGGTGACGTTAATCTGGTCCTCCACGATCCGCGTCGCGTTGAGGTAGGAGAACATGCCGATAAGCGCCGTAGACAGCACGATCAAGGCCAGATAGGACAATACGAGCTTTCGGCGAAACGTAAGGCGAAGCCTCCGCCTGCCGCCTCTCATAGCCGCCCGTCCCGGAATTCCTTGGGGCTGAGACCGGTGTGCTTCTTGAATGCCTTCGCGAAGTAATTGGGGTCCGAATAACCGATTTCATCCGCGATTTCGTAAATTTTGATCATCGGGTCCAGGAGCAGCCGCTTGGCATGCCTCATTCGCACTTTCGTTAGATAGTCGCCAACCGTTTCTCCGGTCTCCTTCTTGAAGAGGTTCATCATATGGTTGATGGAGAGCGATATTTCGCTTGCGATGTCCTGCACCGTCAGCTTCTCCGCGTACCTCTTCTCGATCAGCTTGGCGATGTCTTGCGAGATCCGATGGTCGCGGGAGCCCGCTTCGGAGAGCAAGGCATGCCCGGGAACGTATTCCGATATGACCTTGTTCCGTTTGACTTGCTGCACGACCTTATTCATGACAAGCGATAGCTCGGCCTCGTTGAACGGCTTGACGAGGTAATCGGCCGCATCGTGCCTGAGCGCGGATTGGATGTAGTGGAAATTCTCGAACGCGCTCAGCACGATGATTGCCACCGGAAGCTCTTCTTCCCGAACGGCCTGAATCAGCTCGATGCCGTTCATTCCGGGCATGACGACATCCGTCAACAAGATGTCCGGCCTCGATTCCTTTATTTTGACCAGCGCTTCCTTGCCGTTCGATGCCTCGCCGCTTATCGTTATGCCCATGCTCGCCCAATCGACGCAATCGCGCAAGCCTTCGCGTATAATCTCCTCATCGTCCACCAGGATCATGGATAACACGATTCGTCCCCTCCGCCCGCGGCTTCGCCCTCGCGATTATTGAAAGCGTTTCCTATTGCGTCCATTATACCATGTTTAGGCGGACTCTCGTTATTTTACAGTGGCGTACCAAGCCTTCACTTCTTTCAGGGAAGCTTCTCCTCCGAGACTGTTCCACTTGGCCGCGTATTCGTCGAACGCCTCTAAGGGCAGCGCGCCCGAGATGATTTTGATAAAATATTCGTTCGTCAAATCCGTCAACGTCTGCGCGTTCTCCTCTACGATCGGGATGGGCGGCGCGTATTGGGTAATCTCGGAATAGGTCGAATAGTCGAGGACCGGAAAGTAGTAAGGACCGAAGCCTTTCAACGTCACGCGATTCAGGAAGTTCTCCTCCGTGTCCCATAGCTGGTAATAGATCCGGTAACGTATGTCCTCGGCCGCGGGCTCGGCAACGACGGCATTGTCCTTCATGGTGTAATGCTTGCCTTCCCAGCCGTAAGAAACGACGTTCAGCACGTCCTCGGCCATATAATTGTTGATGAATTGGACGACCTCGTTCACCCTCGGGCTTGCTTTCGGGACGAGCATGTAGACGCGCACGGGCGTGTTCTGCTTAAACCCGAATTGACCGTTCGCCCCGACCGGCGGGTGAAGCAGCTCCAGCTTGGCTCTGGGCTGCTTCTCCAGGAGCGCCTCCGTAATGACCTTTGCGTCCACCCAGCTGATCGTCGTCATGGCGGCCTGGCCGCTAATCATTTTCTCCTGAATGTTGGTGTTTTTGTTCACGGGATATTCGCGATCGAGCACTCCGCTTGCGTACAGCTCCCGCATGTAAGCTAGAAATTCCTTGGCGTACGGCTGCGTGTACGTATGGACGACGTCGCCGTCCTCCACGACGTATTCGGCGCCCAGCCCGAAGGCTCCGGCGAAGCCGTTGATATAGCCGAACGCGTTGCCGTTACTGTCGGCCGCTCCGCCGACGAGAGGGATAAGTTCCGGCTTCTTCTCGCGGATTAGACGCAAGGCCGCGTCATATTCGTCCAGCGTCTTCGGGACCGCGATGCCGAGCTCCTCCAGAATATCCGTCCGGACCAACATGCCGGATGTGGCCTTCTGATTCTGGGGAACGCCGATGGCGTAGATTTCGCCCTCGTAGGTGACCGCCTTCCACGTATCCTCCGGCACGCTCTCCATAATGCGCGGCCCGTGCTGCTGCAAGGCTTCGCCGAGCGGGGCAAGCAAGCCTTGCTGCGCGAGGTTGGCATAGATCTGTTTGTTCGACGTAATAATCAGATCCGGCGTATCGCCCGATGCCATCATGATGTTGATCTTCTGATCGACATTCTCCTTGGGCTGCATCTCCCATTCGATGTCGAAGCCGGTCTGTTCCTCGATATACGCGGCGATTTCGTTGTTGTTCAAATCCGTGCCCGAAGGAAATTCCTCCACGTTCGATGGCACGTAAACGCGCAGCTTGGTTTCGCTTCCGCTCTGCTCGGCCCCTTGTTCGCCGGATTCGCCTTCGTTATTGCCGGACGGGTTGCCTCCCCCGCTGCATCCCGCAATAAGAAGGATAGTCAGCAATATGAGCACGATCCCCTTCGCTTTCGCCATTCGCTTCTCTTTCATTCGCATGACCTCCCGTTTATGGTTTGATGGCCTAGCCCTCTATGAATGAAGAGCACGGACACGTCTGCTCGCGCTCCCGATTCCGCGTGTACGGACTGCTGCTAATTGAACTGCTTATTGCTTCACCGCGCCTAACATGGCGCCTTTCACGAAGTACTTTTGCAGGAAAGGATAGATGAGCAGAATCGGCAGCGTAGCTGCTACAACGGAAGCGCCGCGAACCGACTCCTGGGCGGTATTCATCATAAGATCCATATTGTTGATATCGACGCTGGAAGCGTTGCTGATCATCTCCCTCAAGTAGACCTGGAGAGGGAACAATTCGTGATTCGTAATGTAGAGCAGCGCATCGAAGTAATTGTTCCAATATTCGACCGCGTAGAACAAGGATATGGTGGCGATCGATGGCATGGCGAGCGGAATCATGATGGAGAACAGGATGCGAAAGTGGGACGCGCCGTCCATCTTGGCCGACTCCTCCATGCTGTCGGGAATATTGTAGAAGTACAGCCTCATGATGATCATGTTGAAGGGAGCCACGAGCCCCGGCACGACAAGCGCCCACAAGGAATTCAGCAATCCGACTTCCTTGACCAGCAGGTAAGTCGGAATAATGCCTCCGCCAAACAGCATGGTAAAGATGAACAGGAACATAAAAACCTGCTGTCCCCTGAGCCGCTTCCGCGACAGCGCGTACCCGGCCAGAATGGTCAAGAACGTGTTAACGGCCGTGCCGACGAGCGTGACGAATACCGTGTTGCCGAACGCATCCCAGAACCGCCTGCTTCCGAGCACGATTTCGTAAGCGTTCGTATTGAAGCCCTTGGGCCAAATAAACACGTCCCCCGACAGCACGTACGCGTCTCCGCTGAACGACTTTGCGGCTATGTTCAAGAGAGGCAACAAGCACACGACGATGACGACGCTAAGCACCGCGTAGTTCATGACGTCGAACGCCGCTTCGCCTCTTGTCTTTAATTTCAATGGAATGTCCCCCTTCCTCTCGCGATAACGGCGAACATTGCGATTCCCCGCAAGCCGGCTACCATAATCCGCGATCTCCGAATCGCTTGCTGACGTAGTTGGCCACGACGATCAAGGTAAGCCCGATGACGGACTGGAACAGATTGACGGCCGTGCTGAAGCTGTATTTCATTTGCCCGAGCCCGATCCTGTACACGTAAGTGCCGAGCACGTCTCCTACGCTATAAACCATGGGACTATAGAACATCAGCACCTGCTCCAGATCGTTCGCCAGCGCCGCCCCCAGCCGAAGCATGATGATGAATACGATTACGCTGCGTATGCCGGGCAACGTAATATGCCAGATTTGACGCAGCTTACCCGCCCCGTCGATGCGCGAAGCCTCGTAGAGCTGGGTGTCGACGGCCATGATGGCGGCCAAATAAATAATCGAGCTCCACCCGCTCTCGCGGAACGCGGAAGAGATGACGAGCACCGCGCGGAAGAAACGTTCGTCGCTCATAAACATGACGGGATCGATTCCGAAGTAGCCAAGCAGCACGTTGACGATGCCGCTCGTCGGAGACAGCAGATTCGCGAAGACGGCGCTGACGATTACCCAGGACAGGAAATGGGGCAGGTACGTCACGCTTTGGCTGAACCGCTTGAAAAACGCGTTCCGGACCTCGTTGATCAGCAGCGCCAGTATAATGGGAATCGGGAATTGGAAGACCAGCTTATAGAAATTGATCAGCAGCGTGTTGACGAACACTTCGTAGAACTTGTCGGACCGGAAGAGCTCGTTGAAATGCTTGAAGCCCACCCATTTGCTGCCGAAAACGCCGTCAATCAGGTTGTAATCCTTAAACGCGATCAACGCGCCGTAAATCGGAAAATACTTGAAAATGAGCAATACGGCCAGCGCGGGCAGCAGCATGAGATACAGCTGGTAATCCAGCAGCAGCTCCTTGGCCGTCCTCCCCATGCCGCTCCGCTTCCCGGTATCGCTTCGAGCCGGCGTGTTCGCTTCCACTCGGGCACTCCTCCTTCGGATGTCTGAACGCAGTGGACGGATGTCCGTGAATGTAAGCACTTACATCCGGTTGATGATACCTATTATAAAGAGCCTCGAATGATAAAGGTACACGGTAAAATCACAATTTCGGGTAATATCGAACGGAGTTCAAAGAGGACGGCACGGGCGAACAAAAAAGGCTACAACTCTCTGCATCAAACATACAGAGTTGTAGCCCTTGTCCTAGCAATGTCCATAGGCGCATTAGCCGCTGCGCCCAAGCTGCTCCCATGCCGCACGGATTTGCGCGGTCCCTTCGAGCATTGCCAAAGCCGCCCGCCTACGCTTGGACAGCCAAATCCTGCTGCCCCAGCAGTCGGCCGAACAAACCGCGGCGGTCCTGCGCGAGCTCGGCGAAGCCCCCGCTCTGCACGATCTCGCCTTGATCGACCACGATGACTTGATCGGCGCCGCGGATCGTCGACAGCCGGTGCGCGATCACGATCACCGCCATTCGGCCGCGCAGCCGCTCCAGCGTCTCCTGCACATGGCGTTCCGTCTCCGCATCGAGCGCGCTGGTCGCCTCGTCGAGGATAAGGATCGACGGCTCCCGCAGCAGCGCCCGCGCCAGCACCAGCCGCTGCTTCTCGCCGCCGGAGAGGCGCATGCCCTTGTCGCCGATGGGCGTGTCCAGTCCCAGCGGCAGCCTGCGCACGACATTGGCGGCGCAAGCCAGTTCCAGCGCGTCCCATAACCGTTCGTCGGAGGCGCCAGGTTCCATCATCAGCAGATTGTCGCGGACGCTGCCGCCGAATAGGAACGGCTCTTGCGGCACGTAGCTGACCGACCGTCGCAGCGGCAGCACGTTGTCTTCCTTTAGCGGCGCCCCGTCCAGCAGCACTTCGCCGCGCTCGGGCCGGTTAAGCCCCATCAACACGTCGGCCATCGTCGTTTTGCCCGCGCCCGAAGGACCGACGATCGCCGTCATGCCCTTCGCCGGGATACGCGCGTCGATATTCCGAAGCGCGTACGTTTCCTTCCGATTGTCGTAGCGGAACCAGACGCCCCGCAGCTCCAACCCTTGCGCCAGCTGTACGGGACGCACGTCGCGGAAGCTGGCGTCCCTCAGCTCCATGGAGCGCTCGCAGTCGTTCTGCAGCTCGATCAGCGCCTCGAACGAGGGAATCATATTCGATAAATTTTCCAATTTGGACTGAATGCGCGCGACGACCGGCCACAATCGGGAGAACAACAGCACGACGAGGACGAGCTGGGCGGGCTGCGACTGAAAGAGCTGAACGAGCAGATAGACCGCGCCGGCGAGCAAGACGGAGGATACGATGCCGTAGACCAGCTGGGAGTTCGTTTTGAGCCTCGTATACTCGACGGCGTTATGCTCGGCTTGCCGGCACACGTCGCCCATCCAGTCCGCATGCGTCTCCTCCAGCGTATTGCTCTTGATCTCCTTGATCCCGTTCAGGTGATCCGTGATCCCGGCGACATACGCCTTCGACAGGAGCAAATTCTGTTCGCCGAACGCTTCCGCCCGCCGGGTAAAATAACGCGAACAAGCCAACAGCGCCGCGCCAGCCGCAAGAATGCCAGCCGTCAGCCACGGCGAGAGCAGGAACGCCACGACGATCTTGACCGCCGCGAAAATAAGCGACGAACCGAATTGGAAGTAGGAGTTCAGCCCGCTCTTGACCTGGGCGATCTCCGTCGTCATGATCTTGACGATGTCCGACTTCCGATGGCGGATGAAGAAGTCCCAGTCGGCCCGCAGCAGCCCCTTGTACGTATCCTCGCGCAACTTGCGGACAAAGCCTTGTTGGATTTTTTTGTTCAGAATCGTCTGATGGCGGTTGAATAGGCTCTGGCACACGCTGATGAGCACGTAGGCGACCAGAATGAACGTCAAGCTCTGCGTCCGGGGGACGTCCTCGAACAACCCGAACAGCGGGCCGACGTACGGGATGGTCGAACCGTCAAAGTCGACTACCCCCGTTATGCTGAGCAAGGGCAGAATAAGGAGCAATCCGGCCGATTGAAGCAAGCCGACGAGCAGCAGCGCCGACGAGTTAAGCCACAATACGGGACCCGCGTACCGATACACCTGCCTGGCGAATCCAAAAATATGCCTCATCGGCCGCCTCTTCCCTTCATCGGATCACTAACCATCGCAACGGCGGCGCCGCTCACGACGCATGCTCCCGTCCCGGAGCGAGACTGCCCAGCACAAGCTCGATGAGCGCGGGGACGGAGTATTGATCGCGCGGGCGCCCCAGCCGCAGCATCATCGTTCTGTTCGCCAGGTTCGCCATCGTTCGAAAATGCCATTCCAGCAGCCCCATCGGCTCGATCAGGGAACGGTGGAACGTATGAAGAGCGAGCGCACGCAGCCGATCCGTCCCTACGACGGGAACTAGCTCCGTCCCATTCTCCCGCTTTACAAGCTCGAATATGCCCGCCAGAGGCATCGCCGCTCCCGCAAAGCTCGCTACCGGCAAGGCATATTTCGTGCGGATGCCGTCCGTTGCCTCGGATGGTCGCGCCTCCCTTTCATAAACCGTTCGCAGACCCTCGTTGCTCACTCCCAGATCGCTTAAGCTTTCTTGCCACAGCTTCTGCTCGGGCAGCGCGGGCCAGACGAGCGCCGGCTCCTTCGCGTTGTCCGGCAATACGACCGGAATGATATCGTCGCTCACGAAGGAGAAGCCCTCCTCGTCGAGCATGGCCTTGGCCAGCGTCGACTTGCCGGCCCCCGAGCTTCCTACGAGCGCGTAGGCAAGACCGTCCTTCGCAACCGCGCTCCCGTGCAGGGGCAATATACCTCGCTGCAGCAGCAAGATCGCCATGCAATACCCGTCGAGGAAAAGGCGAATCCGTTCCAATTGGGCCTCTTCCTCCGGACACACGACGACTAGCCTCCCCGCTTCCACCATATAAACGGCCGTCTGCTTGATGCGGAATAGCACTTTGTCTCCCAGCACGGCGAAAGCATCGCCCGGAGCGGATGCTTCCTCCCATAGCGCGGTCAGTTCTCCCCACTCGACCCGAACGTCGACTTTGCCGAGGCGCGCCTCCTTGGGTCTTGCTCCCGAGAACGGAATATCGGTTGTAATATGGAATCCGAACGCTTGATAGGCGTACACGTTGGAGTCTTCGATCATGGGCATGCCTCCGTTAAGAATTTGATCGTCATCGTTCTTTATTAAGAACATTAGCGCATTCGACGAAAAAGCCCTATCCCCATATGTTGTGGGATCAGGGCTTCACGTTGCCTATGAGGTTGTCGTCCGCCTTAACTGCCGAAGCCGATGCTTTCGGAACCGGATCCCGGACCAGACCCCGAGCCGGAACCAGAGCCGGAACCGCCTTTTCCTTTGCCCTTGCCTCCTGCCGTCATCTGGATGTCGAGTACTTCCAATTGTGGCGCTACCCATTGTTTTTTCTCCAAACCTAACACCTCCACTCGGTTAATGATGCTTAACCAAGAACACGACGGCAGCCCGCGACAAACAGCCTCTTCCGAGTCTGATGTTCTTAATCAAGAACGATACACCATCATCTTAAGTCCGTCTTAAGGAATTGTCAATGAAAGTTTAAGAAATTGTAAACGCTTAACGTAAAGCGCCCGGATGTTTCTAATATTTCAAAAAAAACAGCACGACGTTAGTTCACGCCGTGCAACGCATGGAGTCCGGCCTCCACGGTCGGCAAGAAAAACACCTGTTTCCCGTGATTGCTTTCGTATATGAAATCCTTCAGACTCGAGCTGGAATAGCCGCTGAAGTCGCCGATAATGGCAAGCTTGACTCTGTAATTCGTAAATTTCTGCAGGATGTCGCCCGCCAGCTTCGTCTTTAGATCGAAGAACGTCTCGATGATCAAAGACTTGTCGATCAGAAGCTTGTTGCATCCATCCTTCTCGTATGCCACCGTTGCCATCAGGTCCAGCGCATCCTGCAAGTCCCGCACCAAAACTTCCTCGCTCTCGATAATGGCGACCTTGGAGTCGCCTCTCGAATCCACTTGTATGTTCATTGTTTCTCCTCCTGTTCGGTTGACATCTCTGTTCGACTTTATTCTCCTGTTTGATTCGTGTCCGGCAGCGGGCGAAGCTCCCGCGAACCGCGTATGTGAGCCACGCCTTCCTTGCACAGACCGTACGGCTCCCACCTGCAGTCCGAGCATAACGACCGGATATCCTCCGGCCGCACCCGAACCGCGACCCGCTCCAGCACGCCGCTCCAGCTGGACCGGTCTCCAACCGCCATTCCCACTTGCGCCAAAATATCTCCATCCTTGCGATAAACCGAGTCGTTGCGGCAATGCGCATGCTGATCGGTCGGGAACGCGCGGCAGATGTCGTCCGGTCCGTCGATCACTTCGATTTCCGTCTCCGGATGAAGCCGCAGCGTTTCGTAAATCTCCGTCATGTTGGCGCAGAAGCCATCGGAATAACCTTTGCCCCGGTACCCCAGCAGACATAACAAATGATGCCCTCTCAGCTTAACCGCCATCGCCTTATTCGCCTCCTCCGGGTTATATGCGGTTGAATCCAATGATACCAATGGAAATTGGGCCAGTCCATCCGATTTTGATAATTTACTTACTATTGTTGAGAAACATTATATTTTATAGTAGAATGGGAGAAATGAAACAAGGAGGCGCAATTCAATGACGATAGAGAAAAAGATGGAAATCGGCATCAGCACGTTCCTCGAGGCGGGAAACCCGGGAGCTCACGCCGAACGGATGCGGGGTGCGGTAGAGGAGATGGTGCTTGCCGATCAAGTCGGCCTGGACGTATATGGCATCGGAGAGCATCATCGCCCGGAATACGCCGCCTCGTCTCCCGC
>JAQSXN010000629.1 GCA_029256665.1 Paenibacillus sp. | reverse complement strand
AGGTATAATAATCGTAACTATTACTATTTGAAGCAAGGAAGTGACACGGTGCCTAATATTCTTATGCGATGGATGACGGGAGCCGCGACGGTCGGCTGCGCGGCATTGCTAGCCCTCATTTTTTTCGGCAGGGACCTCGAGCAATGGAGTTTCGATTCTTCGAAGCTGCAAAGCTTCAAGATCATTTTTCTGAGCATCATCCTCGAAGCGCTGCCTTTCCTTCTGATCGGAGTATTTATTTCCGCGCTTCTGCAAGCCTTCGTATCGGACAAACTCATCCAGAAGCTCACTCCCCGCAACCCCGTCGCCGGGGTGTTGTTCGGCAGCCTGCTCGGCATTATTTTGCCGTTGTGCGAATGCGGGATGATCCCCATCGTGCGCAGACTGATCCGCAAAGGGTTACCGGCATACATAGGCATCATCTATATCGTTGCGGGTCCGATCATTAACCCGGTCGTCTTCGGGGCGACTTTCGCGGCATTCCGCACGAACAAGGACCTGGCGTATTCGAGATTCTATTTGGCGTTCTTGGTCGCGGTCTCCCTAGGCTTCGTTCTTTATTATTTCATGAAACGGAACCCATTGAGAACGGGACCGCAGGGTCAAGCGATTGCCGCGCTGCCTCATCAAGAGCATAAACATGAACATGATCATGGACATGGACATCATCACCACCATCACGAACACGAACCACAAGGCAACGCGTTTAAGAAGCTAGCCGAGACTCCCGCGCATGCCGCGGAGGAATTTTTCGATATGGGCAAATATTTGATTCTCGGCTCGATGATCACCGCCCTGCTGCAAACAACGATCACGAGAGCTTCCTTCGCGGCCGTGGCGGATCAAGAACTGTTATCCCATCTCTTCATGATGGGCTTCGCCTACGCGTTGTCGCTTTGTTCGACTTCGGACGCATTCGTCGCGGCATCCTTCGCCGGCATGTTTCCTCCGGCAGCGCTTCTGTCTTTCCTCGTTTTCGGGCCGATGCTCGATTTGAAAAACACGATCATGATGCTGGCGGTGTTTCGCAAAAAATTCGTCTTGAAGTTCAGCTTGCTCATTGCTTTTCTCGTACTCGTCGGCTCTATCCTGTTTGATCATCTTGGATTCGTATAGGGAGGTACCCGTCAATGAATAGCCAGAAAGTCGCAACAGCAGCTCACTATTTAACGAGAGCCGTACTGCTCGCAGGATTCGCGTTCTTCATCGTGCATCTTGTCCGTTCCGGCAACTTGAATCTCTATATCGCCAACCGAATGCAGTTTATCGTGAAGTTATCCGCATTGGGATTGTACGCCGTCGCCGCGCAGCAGCTGTATTCCGCAATCCGTACCGGGTTCGAGAAAACCGACGAGCATCCTTCCTGCGATTGTAACCACGAAATGCCCGCCACCTGGGGGAAAAGCCTCCTGCTGTACGGATGGTTCGCGATTCCGTTGGTAATCGGCTTCACGGTGCCGGACGGGCTTCTGGGAAGCAGCATGGCGTCGGCCAAAGGCGTTCAGTTCACGCCCCAGCAAATCGTAAAGCCTTATGAGAGCACGCCGTCCGGGGGAGCATGGAACGAACCGGCCGCCGTCACGGAGCAACCCTTCGAGGAGGTTAGTCCTCTACCGGATCCAGACGGCTCCGACGACCTCGCGGAGATGAGCGAAGCGCCTTCGTCATCGGATCTCTCCGAAGCGGCGCTCGACCTTTTGTTCCCTACGGATGAATTTACGGAAAGTTATGCGGATCGAGCTTAGCGGTTTCGTGTATCGCGAAGAGAAGATGGGAAGAACGCAGTTCGGAGTCAGCCGGTTCGCGATCAATTGTTGCTCGGCCGACGCCTCCCCTTACGGAATCATGGTGAAATACGGCCGAGCGGATACTCTGGCGACGGATGAGTGGGTAACCGTTACCGGCAAGCTCGGCACGACTTCTTACAACGGCATAGAGATCATTGAGATCGACGTGGATAAAGTCGTCAAAATCACGCCACCGGACGACCCATACGTCTCTCCCGACTTGGATTTCGGATTGGAGTAAGCCGGATTTTTTAAGTTTTTTATTGGAATCGTTACCGATAAATGCATAGCCCTCCCAATAACGTCCATACTACGTTCAAAGGAGGTGAGCGATAGTGGCATCACGTTCACGCAGCAATTCCCTCGTCGTTCCTCAAGCTGCCCAGGCCTTGGAACAGCTTAAATTCGAAGTCGCGCAGGAGCTTGGCATTCAGCTTCCCGCGGACGGTTACTACGGTAATCTGTTAACCCGCGAAGCAGGCTCCATCGGCGGTCAAATTACCCGCAGGCTCGTACAAATGGCAGAGCAGCAGCTCGCAGGCCGTTAACGTTAGTCCTTTCAATCCAATATCGTAAGTAGCGCTACTCGCGAAAATCCGGCATCCTCCCGAGGGGAATGCCGGATTTTAATTATGTATGGCTTCTATTCGTTGGAGACATCCCTTCGATGATCGCGTTTTTTGGGGGAATACCTGAACAAGACATTCGCCATATTGTAGTTGGACTCGAATTGAACGCTGACGAATACCCGTCCCTGCTTTAACACGAAATCGTAAGAAATCTCACCGTGCGTCCAACTCGTCTTGTGCCGAAGCGCTTGGACCGCCAGTCTTCTCAGCTCAAGTACCTGTTCCGCCGATAATCCGTTAGCCCCTTGCTCCTTGCCGACGCAATCAACAGGCAAATGCCGAATTCCGAATCTGCCGACCGCATCGTCGCGGATCTGCAATACGATCGTTCCCGCAGACATCCCTTTCAACTCGTTCCCCAACTTCTCCAACGCGACATCCACTTGACGTGCTAAAGGAATTCGCTGCTCCAAAGTCATTATTCTCCTCCTTTGTGCTTATTAGTTATTCTTACTAGGTATTACCTAATACGACTTCGGACTCAGTATAATTGAATATTTTGAATATTTCAATCATTTTGTCTAAATTTGGTTTATTTTGTATTTCTTTCGCCTTGCGTTACGTGAAAAAAACCTCCAGCCCAAACAAGGGCTGAAAGTTACGTTTAATCCAATGCTATTCCTTGCACAGCTCCGCGAACGCTTCTACGTCCGCGACGACTCTTGCTACGGCATCTTGCCAGAATTCCGGCTGATCCAATCGAACGCCGAGATGGCGAACTCCCAGCTGCTCCACGGTCATGACCCCGGTATCCCGCAGCAAATCGTCATAACGCTTGTTGAACGCAGCGCCCTCCCGTTGGGCTACCGCGACTAACCCGGTGCTGAACAAATATCCGAACGTATAAGGGAAATTATAGAACGGCACATCGGTGATATAGAAATGAAGTTTAGACGCCCAGAAATGCGGATGCCAGCTGCCCAAAGCATCGCCGAACGCTTCCTTCTGGGCTTCCACCATCAGCTCGCTTAATTCCGCGGCCTCCAGCATCCCGGCGGCGCGGCGGTCGTAGAACCGCGTCTCGAACAGGAACCGAGCGCGAATGTTCATGCAGAACGCGACCGCGCGCTGCAAGCGATCGTCCAATAGCGCAAGCTTCTCTTCCTCGCTCTCGGCGATTCGGAGAAGCGCGTCGCTCACGAGCGCCTCCGCGAAAGTCGACGCCGTCTCGGCGACGTTCATCGCATAATCTTGGGCGAGCGGCGGCAACTCTTCCACCAATTCGCCATGGTACGCGTGCCCCAGCTCGTGAGCCAGCGTAGACACGTTGCCCGGAGTTCCCGAGTACGTCATGAAAATCCGGCTTTGTTTACTGAGCGGAGCGCTTGTGCAGAAGCCTCCAGGCCTTTTGCCCGTACGATCCTCGGCCTCTATCCATTGCCCGTTAAACGCTTTCCGAGCAAGCTTCGCCATGTCCGGCGAAAATTGTTCGAATGCATCCGTGATGATCTTCGCGGCATCTTCGTAAGGAATCTTGGCTTGACTGGTCGCGATCGGGGCATCCACGTCATGCCAAGAAAGCTTCTCCTTTCCGAAACGTCGGGCTTTCAGCGCCAGATAACGCTTAAGCGGTTCTAACCCACCTTCGACGGCGGACCACATCGCGTCCAGCGTCTCCCTGCTCATGCGGTTTATCCGAAGCGGCTCCCTGAGCGGATCGTTCCAACCCCGCATGCCGTATAACTTCAACCGGAATCCGGCTAACCGATTCAGGGTATCCGCTCCCAAATCCGCTTGGCTTGCCCACGCTTCTTCCCACTTGACCGCCATCCGATCCCTAACCGCAGGGACCGGATCATCCAGCTTGTTGGCGGCTTGG
>JAQSXN010000057.1 GCA_029256665.1 Paenibacillus sp. | reverse complement strand
GACACCGTACTCGAGGTCGAGCATAAATTGATGAAGCTGGTGCCAAGGGACGAATGGACGTTGACGCATCATCGCCTTATCTTTTTCGGCCGCTACCATTGCAAGGCTCAAAACCCGCAATGTCCGGTCTGCCCGCTGCTTGATATCTGCAAGGAAGGTCAAAGACGTATGAAGCCGGCGGTCAAGACCAAACATAAAGAGAAGAAGACCAAATTAATAGCCGAAGGATGATGAACATGAAATGTATCTCCGTATACACGAACAATTTTGAACTATTTTCCGATATTTACGAGCAAGTGCTCGAAGCCCCTCCAAAGGAGAACGAAGACATCGTCATCGAAGGCGTGACGGTGAGCGGTTCCGGGGATGTTCCGGATCAATACATCGATCGTATGCGCGTAAAGCCTGAAGTCGTCGTCATGAAAGAGAAGGAACGCAACATCATGATTCTCCAGCACGGCAACGTTTTCGAGATTTGCCTGCCGTCGACGGACGAAGAAGAAGCGGTTTAATATTACGCCCGTCAAGCGCGCCGTCGTTGTTCCAAGGCGCGCTTGATGGGCTATACTTATCATGTCTATTAGATAATCATCGGAGATGACTGAAATGAAAGTGCAAAACATAGCTGAAGCGTTACAACATATCGGCACCGACCTGGAAGCCGCCGGCGACCATGCCAGGGCCGTACAAGCGCAAGAGCTTAACAGTAAGCTGACCGAGGGTCGGCTTACTGTTGCTTTATGCGGACATTTTTCGGCAGGCAAGTCCACGCTCGTCAACGCGATTTGCGGCGCTAATCTGTTGCCGTCGAGCCCGATTCCGACCAGCGCGAACGTCGTTTCGATCCGCGGCGGCGAGCGGGCCGTCGCTTCCGTCGAAATGGAGGCGGATGGCGTTATCTCCCTTTTGGAGGTGCCGATCGACCAACTGGATACGTACTGCAAAGACGGGGAGCGGTTCTTGTCGGTGTCGATCGAATATCCTAGTCCGGTGCTAGGATCCAATATGACATTGCTAGATACGCCTGGCATCGATTCAACCGACGACGCGCACCGAATGGCTACCGAATCGGCGCTGCATCTTGCGGATGTCGTGTTCTACGTCATGGATTACAACCACGTTCAATCGGAAATCAATTTCGCATTCGCGAAAAGCTTGAAGGACTGGGGCAAGCCGCTCTACTTTATCGTGAATCAGATCGACAAGCATCGGGACCGCGAACTCAGCTTCGACGAGTATAAACATAGCGTGGAAGAAGCTTTTTATGCCTGGCATCTGGAACCGGCAGGCATTCTTTATCTTTCTCTCCGCCAGCCCGATCATCCACGGCATCAATGGCATGTGCTCCTTTCCTTGCTGGAGGAGCTGAAGGAACGGCGGGAGTCGCTATGCGCGTACAGCGTTGACGCATCGCTGCGCCATTTGGTAGGCAGTCATGCCAAGTGGGTGCAGGAAAGTCTGGAACCAGCGCGCGAACGCTTACTGGCGGAGGCGGGCGGCGAAGAGGCGTTGGCCGTCGTCAAGGCGGAAGTTAGCCGTCTGAGCCAGCTCATTGAGAGGCTTGGCCGAGAGAAGGAGCAATATCGCGCGAAGCTGCGCATCGAACTCCAATCCATTCTGGATAACGCCAATATTACGCCGGCTTCGCTGCGGGATCTTGCGCATGCCTTTCTGGAAAGCCGCCGCCCTGGCTATAAGGCCGGATTGTTGTTCTCGGGCGCCAAAACCGCAGCGGAGCAGGAACGGCGCCTGGAGGCCTTTAAGACGGAGCTTGGCAGCTTGACGATCGCTTCGGTCGACTGGCATGTCAAGCATCTGCTTAGGCAAGCCGCAGCAGGTTCCGGCTTCGCAAGCGACAAGCTCGAGCCGCTTCTTGCCGAGGGGTTGGGTTGGCTGCCCGACGGCGGCTGGCTGTTGTCCCGCGTCAAGCAAGGCGCCGTATTCGGCAACGAATATACGATGACCTACAGTAAGGACATGGCGGCCGACGTAAAAAGCGAATACCGGAGACGCGCGCTTGCGATTATCGACACGCTGGCGGATTTCGTTGCCGACTCGGGAGAGTCCGCGATCGCGGCCGCAACAACGGAGCTTGCGGAGCTGGGCGGCAAGACGGCCGCGGCAGACGCGCTGCGCGAGCTTGAGGAAGAGAGCGGCCGCAAGGAAATGGCTATGCAAAGCCGGTTGCCGAAGCCGCTGGAGCAGCCGCGGCTCCCGCATCCGGACGAAGTGGACGCCGGCAGCACGGCTTCCGCTGCCGCATCCGCGATCGTTGCCAGGCAACAGGCGGAGGATCGCGGCAAGGACGAAACGGGGCGCATGAACCGCGAGGTGGCCGCGACATTGCTGGCAGGCGTTGCGGATACCGGCCGCGCTGCGGGAGAAACGACCTCGATCCGCGCGAAACAGCAGGCTTCGGCGCAACGCATGCGTCTGGCCGCGGAGCTGCTCGCGCCGCACGGCTTGCTTGGGGCATCCGCCGCGTCGCTCGGAGAGAAGGCCGGACGGCTTGCCGACAGCCGATTTACGATTGCGTTATTCGGCGCGTTCAGCGCCGGCAAGTCTTCGCTGGCGAACGCGCTTATCGGAGAAGCGGTTCTACCCGTTTCGCCTAACCCGACGACGGCCGCGATCAACCGATTAATGCCGCCAACGGAGCAATATGGGCACGGAACGGCGCGCGTGTCGATGAAATCGACGGAAGCGATGCTGGACGATCTGCGATATTCGTTATCCTTGCTTGGCGAACGCGCGACGAAAGAAACGTTGCCTGACGGCGCATCCATTCTGGCCGTCATCGATCGCCTGTCGCCGGACGCGATCGGCGCGGGCGGCAGGCCGCATTACAGCTTCCTGCGGGCCGCGCGCAATGGCTGGAACGAACATGAGCCGTTCCTCGGCAAGGAGCTGCATGTCGGACAGGATGCGTATAAGCAATTTGTCGCCGACGAATCGCGTTCATGCTTCGTCAGCGAGATCGACTTCCATTACGATTGTCCGCTGACCGCGGAAGGCATTGTGCTGGTGGATACGCCCGGCGCGGATTCGGTTAACGCAAGGCATACAGGGGTATCGTTTAACTACATCAAAAACGCGGACGCCGTTCTGTTCGTTACCTACTACAACCATGCTTTCTCGCAAGCCGACAGACAGTTCCTGGATCAACTGGGGCGCGTCAAGGATCAATTCGAGCTGGACAAAATGTTCTTTGTCGTCAACGCGGCGGATCTCGCGGCGGACGCAGAAGAGCTTCAGCATGTGCTCATGCATGTCGAACATAACTTATTGCAGCATTCCATCCGGCATCCGCGGCTTTATCCCGTCTCGAGCATCGAGGCGTTGGACGCCAAGACGGACGGAGACGCCTCCCTGCTGGAACGGTCGCGAATCGGGGCGTTCGAACAAGATTTCTTTGCGTTTATCGCAACCGATCTAGGCGCGCTTGCCATCGACTCCGCCGAGCAAGAGCTTAAGCGGACGATTGGACAGCTCGACGGCTGGATTCGCGGAGCGCAAGGCGACCAAGCGGCCCGCGAAGCTGAGCTTGCGAGGCTGGAAGCCGCATGGTCGAGCGTGGATGCGCCGATCGCCAAGTTCAATCATTCTCCGCTGCCGGAGGGTATCAAACAAGAGATGACGGAACTGCTCTATTACGTGGCGCAGCGTCTTCAATTCCGGTTAGGCGATTTCTATCATCTTGCCTTTAATCCTGCCTCGCTGCAGGATGACGGACGCGATCTGAAGCGCGTCGTATGGACATCGTGGCTGGAGCTGCAGCGTTTGGTCCAACGGGAATTATCGCAGGAGCTGCAGGCGACGTCTCTTCGCGTCGAAAGGGCGATTAACGGCGCTCTGAAACAAGGATTCGCCGCAAGCGCGACCGAGCTCGAGGTATCGTTCGGCGAATATGAAGCGGCGGCCTACGTCCCGCTATCGCTTGCGCCGCCTGAGGAAGCCGCACCATGGGAAGAAGGCGCCATCGAAGCGAAATGGCTTTGGAGCCGCTTCAAATCGCCGCGCCAGTTCTTCGAGGGCGAAGGGAAAGGGCAGCTGCGCAAAGAGCTTGAAGCCATCATCGTGCCGTCGATCCAACAATGGACGTCAGCGGCAGCCGGACTATGGCAGCAACATTATGCGAACGAGTGGGCTTCGGCTTCGGAGCGGACGGCCCGCCAATTGAAATCCGACGTGTCCGCCTATGCGGAAGGCAAGCGGCAATCGCTCGCCGGCGGATCCGCCGTTCAAGACCTGACGAAACTTAGAGACGAATTAATCCATATCCAAAACGTCTGATCTATTCCTTCTTCTATATCGCGATTCGCTTAATGCTTTTGCCGGCGCTTGAACGCCCTGCAAAAGCTTTTTTATATTTTGTGTGCAAATATGCAAAAACGGAGCAATACGCACATAATGGCAATCATTCGAGATCATTTAGGAGGTATATCGGTTTCCATTTCCTTTATCGCCATAATAAGCGGATACACTCAAAAATTCGCAAAATTATCGAATTTGCTCCTCTATACCGATGCTGGTAATATGCACTCATACTTAAGAAAACAGATGGGGAGATGGATTTACTTGGACGTACTGAGGCAATTAAAAGCCTTCTATTGGCCGGATAAAAAGTTTCTGTTCGGCTCGATTCTGTTCTTGATGGTCGCGACAGCGCTTGGGCTCGTTTACCCGAACCTGCTGAGTTACCTGATCGACGACGTGATCATGGCGGAAAGATTCGACCTGGTGCCGGGTTTGGCATTAACCGTCGTGGGCGTCATATCGCTCAAAGCGCTCAACCAATTTTTGCATGGATTTCTTGGAGGCAGGCTGGGCAACAAAATCGCTTACCGTCTCCGGAACGCGTTGTATGACAAGCTTCAGAACTTATCCTTCCAATATTACGACAAAGCGAAAACGGGAGATTTGATGTCCAGATTGACGGCCGATCTGGAGGGGATCCGCCAGTTCATCGGCTTCGGCTTCGCGCAAATTCTGAACATGGTGCTGATGGTCGTGTTCGGCGGCGCGATGATGATGTATATCAAGTGGGAATTAACGTTGATTACGCTTCTCCCGATTCCGATCCTGATCTTCCTCGCGCTGAAGTTCGAGCGGCTGATCCATCCCGCTTTCCGCGAGATGCGGCAGGCGATGAGCGATCTGACGACCGCGGTGCAAGAGAACATAACAGGCGTGCGCACCGTAAAGTCGTTCGCGAGGGAAGGGCACGAAGTTACCAAGTTCTCGATCCGCAGCGACGCTTATCAACAGAATCAGGTCCGGGCATCGTCCACATGGGCGCGCTTCTTCCCGGCCATGGAGGTAACGGCGAACTTATGCGCGGTCATTCTGCTAGTCGCAGGCGGCTTAATGGTTATAAACCAGCAATTGAAGCTAGGCGAGTTCGTCGCGTTTTTCAGCCTGATCTGGTATATTATCGGCCCGATGTGGGGCCTTGGCTTCCATATTAACGCGTACACGCAATTCAAGGCGTCGGGAGAACGGGTGCTGACGCTGCTTAACGAACATATCCACGTCAAGAACGTACAGGACGCCATCGAGCTTGACGAGCAGAGCGTGAAAGGCCATGTCCGGTTCGAGGACGTCACGTTCAACTACCCGGACAAACAGCCGGCTATTGCCGATCTGAACCTGGATGCGCCAGCGGGTTCCGTTATCGGGTTCCTTGGCGGAACGGGATCCGGCAAGTCGACGGTCATTCAATTGCTGATGCGGGCGTACAACGTGAAGAAGGGCAGCATTACCCTCGACGGGATGGATATCCGCAATCTTGACGTACGGTCGCTCAGAAGGCAGATCGCGCCGGTTTTCCAAGAGACGTTCTTGTTCTCGGCGTCCATCCGCGACAATATTGCTTACGGCGTAGGCGGCGTGACGGACGAAGAGATCATCCGGGCCGCAAAGCTGGCGAAGGCGCATGACTTTATCATGGAGATGCCTCTTGGCTACGGCACGGTCGTTGGCGAAAGGGGCATGGGTCTGTCAGGCGGCCAGAAGCAGCGGATAGCGATCGCCCGCGCGCTCATCAAGAACCCGCGCATACTCATTCTGGACGATGCTACAAGCGCGGTCGACATGGAGACGGAACACGAAATTCAAGCGGGCTTCAAGGAACTTATGGCAGGTCGCACGACGTTTATCATCGCCCACCGCATCTCTTCCTTGCGCCATGCCGACGAAATCGTCGTGCTTGACGAAGGACGCGTCGTCCAAAGAGGCACGCACGAGCAATTGATTTCGCAGAAGGGGCCGTATCTGGACACCTACAAGATCCAATACGCGGATTATATCGAGAAACAGCAAGCGGAATCCGGCCGGTCGCCGATTCCCGGAGTATACGAAGCGCGGAGGAGTTCGGTGCAATGAGCGCAAAATCGCAAATGAACACAAGAAATCGAAACGAACGGTTCGTCTATCAGGACGACGAAGAAATCGAAAAGCCGTTTAACTGGGCGCAGCTGCGCCGATTGTTCCAGTATATGAAGCCTTACGCCCGGCAACTGATGCCCGTTATCGCCATGATGATTATCGGCACGCTAACGCGGCTGGCCAATCCTCTGCTCATGTACTTCGCGATCGACAATGTGCTCGATCCCGAACAGGGCTCGGGCAGTTCGGGACAGTTGATCGCGTTGGCGGCAGGGATGCTCGCCTTATATACCGTGCAATGGTTGTCCAATACGTACAGAATCAAATATACGAACATTATCGGACAGAAGGTTATTTACGACCTGCGCCACCATTTGTTCCAGCATATCCAGAAGCTGTCGTTCCGTTTCTACGACAAACGTCCGGCAGGTTCCGTTCTCGTGCGCGTCACGAACGACGTTAATGCGTTGCAGGATTTGTTCACGAACGGCGTCGTCAACTTATTGATGGATTGCATTCAGCTGTTCGGCATCGTCATCATTCTGCTGGCGCTCAACGTGAAGCTGGGGCTGGCCGTCATGCTGACCGTGCCGCTCATGTTCCTTGTTTCCTCGTCGCTCCGCAAGCGGATCCGCTTCGCGTGGCAGGCCGTACGGATGAAGCAATCGCGCATCAACGCCCACTTGAACGAAAGCATCCAAGGAATGAAGGTAACGCAAGCTTACGTGCAAGAGAAGGATAATATGGGTTTCTTCGACCATATGAACACCGACAACATTAAGTCGTGGAACAAGGCATCCGCGCTGAACCAATCGTTTGGTCCGATCATCGAAGTGACGGCGGCGATCGGCACCTGCATCCTGTTCTGGTACGGCACATCGTTAATCCAGGACAAAGCGATTACGGTCGGCTTGCTCGTCGCGTTCGCGAACTATATCGGCAACTTCTGGGATCCCATCAACCGTCTGGGCCAAATGTATTCGCAGCTTCTGATCGCCATGGCGTCGTCTGAGCGGATCTTCGAGTTTATCGACGAGGAGCCGACGGTTGCGGAGGCGGACGACGCCAAGAAGCTTCCCGCCATCCGCGGCGACGTCAAATTCGAGAATCTCGTCTTCGAATACGAGAAGGACAGGCCGGCGCTCAAAAACGTCAGCATCGACGTCAAGGCGGGGCAATCCATCGCGTTGGTCGGCCATACGGGCTCCGGGAAAAGCACCATTATCAACCTGCTGTGCCGCTTCTATGATCCCGTGCAGGGCCGGGTGCTGATCGACGGCATCGACATCCGCGATGTTACGATCGAAAGCTTGCGTTCGCAGGTCGGCATCGTCTTGCAGGATACGTTCATTTTCTCCGGATCGATTCGCGACAATATCCGTTACGGCCGTCTGGAAGCGACGAACGACGAAATCGTCAAAGCGGCACAGGCGGTGCACGCGCATGATTTTATCATGAATCTGCCGGATGGCTATGACACCCAGGTCGAGGAACGCGGCAACGTATTGTCGATGGGCCAACGCCAGCTGCTGTCGTTCGCCCGCGCGTTGCTAGCCGATCCCAAGATTCTGATCTTGGACGAAGCGACGGCGAGCATCGACACCGAGACCGAGCTGAAGATCCAAGAAGCGCTCAAGACGCTGCTTAAAGACAGAACCTCGTTCATGATCGCGCACAGGTTGTCGACGATCCGCCATGCGGACGAAATTATCGTGCTGGATCACGGCGTCATCGTCGAGCAAGGCAACCATGCCGAGCTCGTCAAAAAGCAGGGCGTCTACAACGGCCTCATCGAAGCGCAGTTTAAGTTTGTTTAAAGGCAATTGGTATTCGGGTTTGATGGGTTAAAGTTTTAAAATAAAAATGAAGTTCAAAAAGTTCGCTTTTCAGTACCGAGAAGATTGGACGAAGCTAGAATATGAGGAACGCAGCATAGCAGCGCTATGTGAGTACCGGAAGATTCGGCTGAGTTCAATATTCGACGTCGAGTAGGCATCCTGAAATACTTCGCAATCAAAAGTGGTCTTTTAAACCACCTTATATTGATTTTTGGGCGGGGAACCTCCACAATGGGAATATCATGTTCCCAGGAGGTTCTTTTGTTATGTATGGATCACCTTTATCATCGCAAGCCCGTAAACTATTGTTGCTCGGTTCCGGCGAGCTAGGCAAGGAAGTCGCGCTCGAGGCTCAGCGTCTCGGCGTCGAGACGATCGCCGTGGACCGATACGATAACGCTCCGGCGATGCAGGTCGCGCATCGCAAGCACGTGACGGACATGCTTGACGGCGACGCGATCCGCGCCATCATAGAGAAGGAGCATCCCGACCTGATCGTGCCCGAGATCGAAGCGATCGCGACGGAAACGCTGCTGGAGCTGGAGAGCGAAGGCCATCGCGTCATTCCGACCGCGCGCGCGGCGCGACTGACGATGGATCGCGAGGGCATACGCAGGCTGGCGGCCGAAACGCTTGGTTTGCCGACCGCCCCGTACCGGTTCGCGGATTCGCTGGACGAGCTTCGCGCCGCGGCTGCCGAACTTGGATACCCGTGCGTCATTAAACCGATCATGAGCTCCTCCGGCAAAGGGCAAAGCGTTTGCCGCTCCGAAGCGGAGCTGGAAGGCTGCTGGAACTACGCAATGGAAGGCGGACGCGCCAAAAAAACGCGGATCATCGTGGAAGGCTTCGTGACGTTCGATTCCGAGATTACGCTGCTGACGGTACGCTCCGTATCCGGCACCAGCTATTGCCCTCCGATCGGTCACGTGCAGAAGGACGGCGATTACATCGAATCCTGGCAGCCGCATGCGATGACGGAAGCCCATATTCGCGAAGCCGAGGAGATCGCGCTCCGCATAACGGAAGAGCTTGGCGGTTACGGAATCTACGGCGTGGAACTGTTCATTACGCCGAATGGCGTATTGTTTAGCGAAGTGTCGCCGCGCCCTCACGATACCGGCATGGTGACGATGGCGACGCAAGACTTGTCCGAATTCGCGCTGCATGTCCGAGCGATTCTAGGCTTCCCGATTCCGACGATCCGGCTGCTGACGCCCGGCGCCTCCCGCACGCTCAAGGCCGATCGCGAGTCCGACGAGTTCCGGATCGGAGGCGTCGAAGAAGCGTTATCGGTCCCGAACGCGCAGGTCAGGTTATTCGGGAAGCCGGAAACGAAGGTCGGGCGGCGCATGGCCGTCGCGCTCGCGAGCGCGGCGGACGTCGAGACGGCAAGGGATCTAGCGCGCACGGCGGCGGAAGCTTTGTACATCGAATACGGCAATAAGCAGGTGACAATGGGATATGGGAAAAAAGAATAAAGGAAAACCCGCGAATAAACCGTCCAGCTCGCATTCGGCAGCGTCCGTAGAGCAAGGGGCGACGCTTGGCGAGCTTCTGGGAGCGGACGTGCTTCGCAAGCTTAAGGCGCAATCGGATCAACTGAAGCAAGACGACGCCGATCGCAGAGAGCGCGAGCGCAAGGAAGCCGAAGAAGCCAAAAAGCGGGAACAGAAGCAGAAGGAAAGCGATTTCTCCTATCTGCTTGACAACAGCGATCCGAACTGGAGCAAATATAAGTAGCGCCTTTCTTTAGCCGAACCTCATGCCTTGCTTCGCCATACGATGTTGTAAGATGCGTGTGGCGACGGCCGCCGCAGGCGCAGCTTGCACAGGGGGAGGCGTAGGCATGCAAGTAAAGGCAAGGCCCGGGGACACGTTATGGAAATACAGCATTTTGTTCGGAATCCCCTATCAGCTCATCCTGGATTCCAATCGGGACCGGCAACCGGCAGCGCTGGCGATTGGGGATACGGTTCAAATACCGGGTTATGTATGGTCGGAGCATACGGTTATCGCCGGCGATTCTCTATGGCGGATCGCGACGATGAACGGCTTGACGGTCGATCTGCTGTTGCAGAGCAATCCGGGCTTGCAAATCGGCATGCTGTCCATCGGAACGAAGGTGGCCGTCCCGCGGCGCGTCACGAGCCGCGTCGTGGAACCTAGACGGGCATATGGCTATAGCGCGCTTCTGCAGGATTTAAACCGTCTGACGGACATTTATCCCTTTTTGATCCGTTCCGAGATCGGCGCGTCCGTCATGGGCAAGTCGATTCCGGAGCTAAAGATCGGGAGCGGGCAAAAAAAAATCGGGTTTAACGGCGCGATGCACGCCAACGAATGGATCACGGCTCCGGTGCTGGTGCAATTTCTGAACGATTATTCGCTCGCGCTGACGAACAGCACGGATCTTGGCGGTCTTGCGATGTATCCGCAATATTTGACGACGTCGCTGTCCGTCGCGCCGATGGTCAATCCCGACGGCGTCGACTTAGTCGTAAACGGGCCGCCGACCTACGAGCCGTTCCGGAGCGAGGCGCTGGCCATCAATGGAGGAAGCGACGACTTCTCCGGCTGGAAGGCCAATATCCGCGGCGTCGATCTTAACAAACAGTTCCCGGCACTATGGGAGCGCGACGCCGTGCAAGGCCCCCAAGCGCCGGCCCCGCGCGATTATTCGGGCACGGCCCCTCTTACGGAGCCGGAGACGCAAGCGCTCGCGGAGCTAACGAGAAGAGAAGAGTTTCAGCGCGCGTTAGCTTTCCATACCCAAGGAAAGGTTATATTCTGGGGCTTCGAGGGGCTTGAGCCTCCGCAATCCGAAGTGCTGGCCAATGAATTCGCGGCCGTAAGCGGGTATGAGGCCGTTCGGTACGTCGACAGCACGGCCGGCTACAAAGACTGGTTCATTCAGGACTTTCGCCAGCCGGGCTTCACGGTGGAGCTGGGAATCGGCGTTAACCCGCTGCCCATCGAACAGTACGGGGAAGTGTACGCTTCCGCGCTCGGCATCATGCTGGCCGCATTGTACATGTGAACGCGGGAGGCGGTCATTCGCCCGCGGTTCCGGCAGGAAAGGATGCTGCTAAAGCATCCTTTTTTCGCGGTATGAAGAGCGGATGCCTCCATGAACGGAAACCGATCGAGGGCAAAGGGGTAACGAGTCAGCCTCAAAAACTTCCGCTTGAACGCGGCCGTTCATCCTCGAGCTGCCTTGAAAATGGCAATTCTCATTTGGCGGACGGAACCGTTTTTTTCGGCGGAACGGCATAAGGCGAAGCGGAATTGCGCACCATGGTAACAACTTCATCGGCCGGCAAGACGGCTCCAATACGTTTCTTTTGCGAACGTTCGTTCGTTTTGATAAAATGGGTAAATATCTAATTGACTTTACGAAAGGGTAGACTTGCTTTAAAATAGCTTGGAGATATAACG
>JAQSXN010000628.1:971-3477 GCA_029256665.1 Paenibacillus sp. | reverse complement strand
GTCGGTCAAAGAAAACATAATTCTACCGCTCGTATTAGAGGGGTTGGCGCCGCGGTCGATCGAACAGAGGCTGGCACCGATCACGGACATGCTGGGCATTGCCGCCATTCTGGACAAGCGGACGTACGAGGTGTCGGGCGGCCAGAAGCAGCGCGCCGCCATTGCGCGGGCCATCATCCATCAGCCGTCGCTCGTGCTCGCGGACGAGCTGACGGGCAACCTCGATTCCAAGGCGGCCAGGGATGTGATGGACTCGCTGAAGGACATGAACGAGAAACTGAAGGCGACGGTGCTCATGGTGACGCATGATCCGTTCTCCGCGAGCTATTGCCAGCGGATCGTCTTTATCAAAGACGGCAAATTGTTTTCGGAAATTCGGAAGGGCGGCAACCGCCAGGCCTTCTTCCAGCAAATATTGGACGCCTTGAGCGTGCTGGGAGGGAATTTCGATGACGTTCCGTTCGCTCGCGCTTAGCAACGTAAGAGGCAACTGGAGAGCTTACAGCGCGTTTTTCCTCAGCAGTGTGTTCTCCGTCATGATTTTCTATATCTACGCATCGTTTATCTTCCATCCGGATGTCGTCAGCGGGATGATCCTGCAAGCCGAAAAGGTACGCCGGGGCATGGTGTTTTGTTTATATCTGATCATCGTTTTTTCGTTTATGTTTATCTTATATTCCAACTCGGCTTTCCTGAAAACAAGAAAGCAGGAGTTCGGTCTATTCTCTCTGTTCGGGATGACGAGGTACCAGCTTCGCAAGCTAGTCTTATACGAGAACATGACGATTGCCGTCATGGCGATCGGCACGGGCATCGGGCTTGGCGTATTGTTCAGCAAGCTGTTCTTTATGGCGCTTGGCGCTTTGCTTGGAATAGAGGAAAGCATTCTGTTCGCCGTCCCGATCAAGGCCGCTTCCATGACGGCAGGCGGTTTTTTCCTCCTGTTTCTCTGCATCTCGGTCTGGACCGTCATTCGAATGGGACGCACCGAAATCATCGATATGTTAGGGGCGGCTCGAAAGCCCAAAGGAAGACTCGTTTATTCGAGATGGCTCGTCCTGTTGACGGTTGCCTGCCTTGGATCGGGTTACGCCATGGCGACCATGATGTCCGCGAACAATTTCGTGCTGCTGTCGCTGCCCATCTTGGTCACGGTCGTCGTGGGCACCTACTTCCTGCTGTCGCAGCTCAGCATTCTGTTCATTAGGTGGATCCAGAATCGGAAGAGCGTATATTATAACCGGACCAACTTGCTGATCTTTGCTCAGCTAGGTTACAAGATCAGGGACAACTCGCGCATTCTGTTCGTCGTCTCGATCCTGAGCGCCGTCATATTGACGGCGATGGGCACCGTGTATATTATGCAGATCCAGAGCAAGGATCAAATTCTTGCAACCTCCCCCTATTCGCTCGCATACGTCGAGAAGGGGCTTCATTCGCAAGAAGTCATCGATCAGAAGAAGCTTCGCGGGATTCTGCAGGCGGACGGTCATGCCATCGCCCAAGAAGCGAAGGTGGTCGGGATCGCGTTAGAGCAATTTCATATCACGTTCGATAACTCCGATCGGGAGTTCGGTTGGGATAACTGGGAGCAAATAAACAATAAGTATTCCATTCTTATTATTTCCGCCACGGATTACAATAAGCTTGCAAAGCAGCAAGGCGAACCGCCGATCGAAGTCGAAAGCGGCAAGCTGACCTTGCTGTATTCCGATAACTTTAAGACGGATTTCGGACCCGGCACGGCGACGGGCGTGTTGAACGGCGAACGGTTCGAGATGCCGGTCGCGGGTAACGCGGATGCCAATGTCGCAAACAATTGGATCTATTCCAATTTCTATACAATGATCGTGGACGATCTCAGTTATGTGGATATGATCTCCGAATTGCCGGAAGAAGAGCAGCGCGTCTTCTATGGCTTCGAGCTGGATGATTGGGAAACGGCGGCCCCGACGGTGGCGAAGCTCTCCGAGCTCGTACCGGAGACGTTGCGCGGCGAGAAGGACTTTACTCGTTCGGAGCGTTACGCCGATTTGAACGTTACGACATCATTAACGTTGTTCATCGGCTTGTTTATTAGCTTGCTATTTTTTATCGCCGCCGGCAGCATGATCTATTTCAAGCTGTTTACCGAGCTTCAAGAAGATCAGATGCAGTTCAGGGGTTTGATCCGAATCGGCATGACGCGCAAAGAAATTCGCAGGATCGTAGTCAGCCAGATCGCCATCGTCTTCTTTGTCCCTTGTCTCATCGGCATCGTACATGCGTTGTTCGCGATGGTGTCGCTGGATAATATGATGAGTTCGTCGAATTGGCTGTATTCGTTTGTCGTCATCGGCGTTTATATCGTGATGCAAACCTTGTATTTCCTGCTGGCCAGCGGGACGTATATGAAGACGATGCTGCGCGGCGCTTCGACGTCCTCGTAAGAGGGAAGACTTCGCGGCGAGCCTCGAAGCTTCGATCCCGGCATGAAAGCCGGCCTGCCGCACTCCTTTGGGAGGCG
>JAQSXN010000628.1:0-961 GCA_029256665.1 Paenibacillus sp. | reverse complement strand
GGGAGGCGGCAGGCCGGCTTTTCTTTGAAATGCGTTATTAACCGCTCGCCGCATGACCGAGCAGTCCGCCGACGGACTCGATCCGCACCTCGCCGCGGCTCGCGTAGGCGGGCAACGTCTGGCATGAATAAGCGACGAGACCGTTCAACTCCAGCATCGTCAGTCGATTGCCGTGTTTGGCTCCCGTATCGACGCCGATCCGCCTCGCGTCCGACCAGAGCTCCCCGGCCGGCGCGCCAAGCTTAAACGTCGGCGTATGCCCGAAGACGATCCTGCGCTTGCCGGGCAGCCGATCCGCCGGCACGGTATAAAATTCTTCCCGAATCTCCGTCAGGTCGCGCGCGGACTGGCTGTCCAGCGCTCGTCCGGGACGGATGCCGGCATGGACGAATAAATAATCGGATGTCTTAAGATACAGAGGCAGAGTCGCGATCCAATCCGCGTATTTGCGGTAAGCCGCGCCTCTTCTTCTTAGCATGGAAGCCAGCTTAAGCTCCTGATTGCCCGGAATCGCCCGGGCTCCTCCTTGGACCAGCGCCCGAACGAGATCGAGCGTATCCCAGCTCGCCGGTTTGTCCGCGTCGATGTAATCGCCGAGCAGCATCAGCCTGTCGGCGCGGGGATCGTAAGCGGCGGCTTCGAGAAGCGTTAGGAGGCCGGTCTTGTGTCCATGAATATCGGATACGACTAACAATCGGTTCCCCGTGTTTCTTGTTGTTTTGTTGGCCACTCGCGATCGACTACCTTTCATCCTCGTTCCTGTACATGTAAGCGGAGTCCGGCTTGATGCCGATCGTCACGGACTCGCCAGCCGGCAGAGGGTTCTCATGTACAATATATAACCGCTGGCCGCAACTGGTCTCGGCTACTGCACGGCAGCAGACGCCTTCGAATGAACAATGGACGATCGTCACCGTCAATCGATTGAGGCAATCGTTGTTGTTGCCGCCAGCGTTCCGCT
>JAQSXN010000627.1 GCA_029256665.1 Paenibacillus sp. | reverse complement strand
CGGAATTTCGTCGGATGCCGAAGCCCCCGCCAATCGCGTATCGCCGTTTGCATCAGCAGAAGCAGGGCGCCGATCTTGTTCGTAGGCAACGGGAGCAGCCGTTTTCATTGAAGTATCAGCATGCTGAGCCAGCTTGTCCAGCGTTTCGCGCAGCCTATGATCCAGCGCCTCGCAGCGTTTCTCTAAAGCCTCAATGCGACCGTCCTTGCGTTCGTCCTCTTGCTTGGCGTCCGCTTGCGACTTGGCAATCATCTGCAACAGCTCGTCGTTGTCCTTCTCCATATTCTCCATAAATTGCTCCAAAGCCGTCTCCATGTTTTGCACGGATTGCGCGGGCGGGCTCGACGTTCTGTTCTTGGGCATGCTAAGCGCCCCTACCGCGACTACGGCGCCCAACAATGCGATATAATGCCATGGCTCCAACATGCTCGCCGCCTTCCTTGTTCTCACAACTTGATGTCGAAGCGGTGTCCCTTGTACGGATGGGGGGATTCGGGAGCTTCATTCGAAGCTTCGTCCTTCCCTTGTCTCCTGCCGCGGCCGGACTGCTTGTAATCGCCTCCGCCGCCGCCATCTTGATCGGCCTTCACGCCCGAGTTGGAAGACTGTTCTACCGCCGCGCTTTGTAATCGCTGCTCTTCCGCGTGCTTCACCGTCTGATTGGCGAGCATATTCTGCTCGGTCAACGGACGCTGGGCCGCTTGCTGTTGCAGGCCGCCGTACTCTTGCAGCCTCGGGACGGACATTTGAAGATCCAATGGTTTAAACGTCACCAAGATCCCTCCTCTGCCGTTGCCGGTCTATGTCTTCGGACTAGGGTTGATAAGGAACGAGCGCGATGTCGCCTTCCATCAGCCGGAAAGAGACCCGCTGCGCGCTGTCTTTCATGAACTTCGTGTAACGGCCGATCACGATCTTCACGCCCCCGAAGACAATGCCCCCCACGTCGATTCGCGAACGTACCGAATCTTCCAGCTGCTTCTCGATCTCGAGCATTCGTTCTTTGGCTTCGTCGATAACCGCGACTGTTTGCCGTTTGGTTGCGCTTAACTTAACGCGCATGGCAAGCCGATCCGGCGTTAACTGACCGGAAGCCGCCATCTGGTCAAGAATAACGAGCGCTTTTTCTGTCTTGTCCAGATTGTCGACCGACGCCCGAATCGATCCGCGAAGATCCAGCAGCTCATCCCGCAGCTGCGGATTTACGCCCGCTTCGAGCACCGTGGCCGTCGACATGCCGTTGCCGACCGTCCTTGCCACAATCGTCTCGCCTGCCTGGGTGATGCCCCCTACGATCAGTCCTTTCGATCCCGAGCATACGACGCTTTGCCCCGCTTTGACATGCGAGTGCATAATGCTCTGGGACACGAGGACGTCTCCTCCGGCCATCACGTTTCCGTCCTGGATAAAGGAGCTGCGGACATTGTTGTGCGCCCTGACATAGCCTTTATTGCCTGCCATGATGCCCCCGGTAATCTCGATGGAACCTTCAGACTCCAGCTCCGCCCCTTCCACGCCTCCGATAATGCGAATATCTCCGGAAGCTTTGACGCGGAATCCGCTTAGCACGTTGCCGCGGATGACCACGGTGCCGACGAAGTCGATATTGCCGACGCGGTAATCGACGTCGCCGTTGACTTCATACACCGGAAAGACGTTGATCTTGGCTTTGTCCGTCAACGTTATCAAACCGTCCATCGCCGCATATAATGCCGCCCCGTCTCCGCTTGGCACGACGTTTTTCCCGATTTTAAAGTGCGCGCGTTTGCCGAATTTGGGAGGAAGCACTTCTCCCGTTACCGTCTGCCCAGCCGGACCTGCAACCGGTTCCACCAGCTCGGCGATCAGTTGGCCGCGTTTCACGTTTTTAAGCCGGTTTACTTGCTTCAAGTCGACCTTTCCGTCTTCGCTCTCTGCCGGACGGCGTTCTTCCGATTCCATATCAAATACGAACCGTATCATTCCGTCCATGCCAGGAGTAGGATTCGATCCTTGCGCGATAACGGTCTGTTCCCTGCAGAATGCAAGCGGATTTCTGCTGATTTGGTCCAGCACGTCGGAACGGAGACCATGGACAACACCCTTGCTTCGGATAAATCGTTCCAGATCGTTCGCCGTACAAGCAAATTCGTCCGAAATGCGCGTGAACGTAATGAAAGCAGACAACTTGTCCGCCGAAGTTTGTATGCGAAGATAAGAATCCAATTGCTGATTGTCCACCTGACTGCCCCCTTCCTAGTGCTGCATTAATTGATCTTTATGTTTAGCCAACGCACCGCGAAGGCGCAGAATGGCCTTCGAATGTAATTGGGAAATTCTCGAGGGTGATAGCGACATAACTTCGGCTATTTCGCTGAGCGACAATTCTTCGTAATAGAAAAGCGATACGACCGTTCTTTCCTTCTCCGTCAATCGTTCGATCCCTTTAACCAGCGATTCCTTCAAATACACCTCATGAACGGTATGATCCGGTTTTTTGGCTCGTTCGTCGACCAGCAACGTCATCCTGGTCTCGGATTCCTCATCC
>JAQSXN010000056.1 GCA_029256665.1 Paenibacillus sp. | reverse complement strand
CGAGCCAGTTTTGTAATATTTTCGACGAGAGCAGGTATTGGGCAATCAAGCTGAGCGTGGCGACAAAAGCATCGGCGTAAGGGATCGAAGCATCCGTATGCGTATGAAGCAAATAACCCCACGACAACGTAACTACCACCGCCAATACGCCAAGCGCCACGGCCAATCCGGCTCTGATGGTCCGCGTCGGCCGCACCTTCGCTCCCTCCCTCTTGGTAAGCCACACGATCCAGCCGTATACGCTAAGCACGAAGAAAACGACCTGTAGCATCATATCCGCATATAGCTTCACATCCAGGAACATAAAGAAGAAACAAGCGACGTTCACCAGGCCGATCGGCCATGCCCAAATGTTCTGCCTCGCGGTAAACCACACGCTTAGCAATCCCGTCGTCGTCGCGACGATCTCAAGCGTAGTCGACGAAGTGAACCATGCAATGGCCAGCATCGCGACGAACAGCAGCGGCAGCGTCCACCTTTTTTCCATCCCAATCGCCTCCAGTTATAATGTCATTATGATAGTATCAGTGCCGAGAAAAAAGCGCCTAGCTGTAGATAGACAGCTCCGGCGAATATTCCGTGAAACGATACAGCTGCGCGGCCCGCTGGGAATAACGATTGGATACTTTTGGCTCTCCCGCATGATCCAGCACTTCTTCGATAATGCCTTGGCGGCTCTGCGTCGATGTGATTTTGCGTATGAAATTGCGCTCCTCGAACGTCGGCACGACCGTCTGGATGACCTGGTACAGCTCGCTGATCGTAAATTCGTCCGGGAGAAATTCCCGGGCGATCGTCGTCGTCAGCATCTTCTCCCGGACCTTCTCCAGCGCGTCCCGCACCATGCCTGCGTGGTCGAAGGCCAACTCCATCCTAAGCGCTTCCTCGACCGGGAACAATCGAACATCCGCCGCATCGGTATCGGCGCGACGCCCCAGCAGCCGATGCTCGTGCACGAGCGCGAAGTAGGCGTGAGAGATAATCCAGCCTCTCGGGTCCCGCCCCGGCTTGCTATAGACGTTGAAGTACTCCATGTGCATGTCCGTGACGCCGGCTTCTTCTCTCAGCTCGCGAAGCGCGCATTCGTACATGCTCTCCGTCTCCCTGCAGAAGCCGCCGGGCAACGCCCACTGCCCCTCGAACGGCCATTGCTTCCGCTGAATGAGCAGCACTTGCAGCTCGCGCGTCGGCAAAGCCTTTTTGGCGGTCGCTTTCTCCGTGGACGTAATCGTGAAGATCACGATATCGCTCGGTGCGCCGTCCGGCGTGCGAAACTGGGATGATGAGTAATTCGATGGTCCTTCCGTTGACACGGCGTTCACCTGCTTTGTACATAGTTATTGTTAATGATTGTCGTTTTGATAACATCATTATGACATAATTAAATGAAATGTCAAGAGCAGAATCGCACGGAACGTAGCGGAGGCTGTTGCGCCGCGCGTGCCGACTCCACACAGCCGCCCAGCCGCCCTGTTCGCGTAACGGTTGCCGTGGCGCTCCTCCTACCTCGCTTGGTTCGCGTAACGGTTGCCGTGGCGCTCCTCCTACCTCGCTTGGTTCGCGTAACGGTTGCCGTGGCGCTTATTTCGTGCTTATAGGCTGCTTTTTAATTGTAACGGTTGCCAGCGAGGCTAATTTGCGTAAACCAGTCAATTTTCCTCACTTCGTTGACCAATAGACCCCAGGACAACCGTTAGCCGGTGAAACCCTCCATTTTAAGCCAAATAAGCCCTGTGGCAACCGCTAGATTCAAAAGAAAAAGAGCCCCGGCAACCGCCGCCGAGCTCTTCCGTTCCGTCTATAAGGCCTGAACGATCAACATGCTAATCGTAATGACGATAAAACCGATAACAGTGGATAATACATATCCCTTTACAAGCTCTCCGATACTCGTTTTTTCCTTCGTGAGCTTGATTGACGACATAATCCAGGTCAAAAGCATCGTGATAATCGAAACGATAGCGGAGAACCGGATCAGCTTGAGAACATACTCTCTGAGCGGCTCATAGGTCGTGGACGACCCTCCGGGAAAGTAATCCACCTTGTAGTCCTTAAATATAATAACCGCAATCAATAATCCGACGATAAAGCCGTAAATTCCGTTTTTGACGATGCGTTGTTCCACTGGTTCACTTCCTATCCCTAAGCGTGTTCAGAGCATCCAGCAACTGGAGTTTCATCGCCGTTAAACGTTCAGGTGTCGGCCTGACATCATCCGCATACATGACGCTGCGATCCGTCCACCACACGGGATGGGTCGGATTGTCTTCGGTCAGCCTGCGCGGGAACAGATGCCAATGCATATGCGCATCCCCGTTACCGAGTAGCTCGTAGTTCAGCTTGTCAGGCTCGAACGCGCGATGGACCGCTTCCGCCACGATACTCATTTCTTCTAGGTAACGCAGCTTGAACGCAGGCTCCAGCAAGTGAAGCTCGCATTCATGGATTTTGCACAGGAACAGCGTATATCCTTCAAAATATTGATGATCCCCGATGACGACATAACCCGTGTCGAGCTCGGCTACAAAATACGGATTCGTGCCGGCCGAGATCATGTCGATGCGACTGCAAATCAAACAATCAGCCATGTTTATTTATCCCCCTATACTTTACATATCCTATATTACCATCATTACCCAGCGAAAGGGATATACCCAACTTTCTATTTCTCGAAAACACATGCCTTGACAGGAATATTCCTCATGACGTATATTGATAGCATGAACGAAATCCTACAAGCTATTGCCGAGCCTAACCGGCTCCGTATCGTCGAATTGCTGCGGGACGGGGAAATGTCCGTCGGCGATATCGTTGAGCGGCTAAGCCTGAATCAGCCGCAAGTGTCCAAACATCTTCGCGTGCTGCAGGACACCGGCATCGTCGAGATGATTCCCGACGGGAACCGGCGAATCTGCAAGCTGCGTCCACAGCCGCTTCGGCAGCTTGTCGACTGGGTCGGCTCGTTCCGCCGGATCTGGGACGAGAGGCTCGATCGTCTGGACGACTATTTGCAGGAGCTTCAGGAACCGCCGGATGATCGCGCATGAGCGTTAAGATTTAAGGCCAAGACCGCTGGATCGAGAGGTCGCCATTTTGCACGAAATCACACATTGGAGGCAAGCATATGACAACGGAAGGACAATTGGAAATTACTCGCACGTTTAACGCGCCGAGGGAATTAGTGTTCAAGGTATGGACGGAGGCAGCCCACTTGAGCAAGTGGTGGGGACCCGCCGGCTCGAAGATTCATGTCGCGAACCAAGAACTGAAGCCGCAGGGCTTATTTCACTACAACATGACCCATCCGGACGGCATGGACATGTGGGCCAAGTTTATTTATCAGGAGATCGCGGCGCCCGAGAAGCTCGTCTTCCTCAATTGCTTCTCCGACGCGGAAGGCAACACGGTCCCCGCCCCGTTTGGCCCGGAATTCGCTGACTTTCCGTTGGAAGTCAGAATTACCGTCACCTTTGCCGAGCACGAAGGCCGGACGACCGTGACGCTGCAAAGCGAGCCAAATGACGCATCGCCGGCGCAGCAAGCGTTTTTCCGAGGCATGTTCGAATCGATGCAACAAGGCTATCGCGGAACTTTCGATCAGCTAGAAGCTTATTTGAAGGAGCTGTAACAAGGTGAAACGGCTGTCGCCGCCCTTGGAGGCGCAGCGCGTTACATTCCGAGAAATATAGAGAGTGTGTGGCAAAATGGGAAAGGACCGTAAACTCGCGACATGCGCGGGAGTATACGGTCCTTCTATTATTCGTCCAAAACCGAAATCTCCGGCGATCGCCCCTCCGAGGAGTACCAGGTCAACGCTTCGCCGTCCGAGCTCCAGCCTAGCAACGCCCCGGCTCCAATGCGTGTTGCCGAACCCGCCCCCGTGTCGATCAAGTAGGTGCCTTTGCCGGAGACGTAGGCGGCATAGAAGCTCTCGCCCCGGTCGCCAGGCTGCGGCAAAACGCGAATAATATCGATTTCGTCTCCGCTCCAGCCCGGAATGGCTTCTTTAAGAACGGAGATCGCATCCGCGGGTCTAATCCCGCTCTCTTCTTCCGCGATTAATCCCTTATGTATATCGTATATCAATTTTCCCCGAAGATAGCGAGAATTCGACCGTCCCGTATTCGGCACGGCAACGCGGACGTTATCCTGCCAGAACATGGGGTTGATGATATGCCAGCCATCGCTATGACCCATATACGCCGCTTTTTCGTAGTTGGACAACTTTTTACCTGCAGCGTCGAAAACCAGCAGATCCGCTGTAGAGCCGAGAGTTCGCTCCGAGTCCGTCAACACGGCCACTTTGCTTCCGTCAGGAGACGACGCAAGGCCGTAGATCGAAGCATCTTCCGATCGATAGATGAGAGTGCGGTCACCCGTCGCGGGATCGATCAAATACACATATTCCAATCCCTTAGCGATATAGTAGGCTTCCCCATCAGCCGTGTAAGCATGCAAGTCCCCTACCCCGCTATCGCTCCATCGCTCAACCTCGATATCCCGCCAATCCTCTTGCGACGTGCGTATCACCTCGCCTGTATCGAGGTTCAGCCGATCAACGGTACCATCCTGGCCATAGACGATAATAGCCTCGTCTCCCTCATCGCAACATGGAGGCTGGATGAACACCGCCGTGTCGAAAGGACGCTCCCTAATGACTTCCCCGTCCGCGTTCGTCCACCGAATGCCGCTCCAAGGAGCGCCGGCATAAACCGTTACCACTCTTCCTTCGTACGGTAGCTTAACGACAAGCGCCTTGCCTTCCTTCGTCCTAGCGTCGTCCAGCATGAAGCCGATCGAGCTCTCCGTACGCAACTCCGTGAAACGGACGAGCGCGTGCCGGTCGTCGCTCCATTCCACCCCGTAACGATAATCCGCCGCGCTTCCCCATGCGGGATCATGAATCGTCGACTGAATCGCAAGCTCGACCGATTCCCGGTCCATGTCCCGATTCGCGGTCAGGGCGACGATATCCTTTTCTTCATCGATCGTCACGGACAGCGTTGGTTCGCCTGTATCCGGCTCGACCTCGCCTTCCGGCATCCCGCGAACCTCCGAATCCTCCGGCATACTGGTCGCGTTCGCTTGTCCCTTTTCTATGGAATCATTCGTACATCCCGCCATGATAGCGAAAATGAAACCAGCGACCAGCATCAGCGCGAGCGGTCTCAATGAGTTGAACATCCCGTCGTCTCAGCCCTTTCCTTTTATCATCAGGCCAGAATCTTCCAACCTTTAGACGCAAGACGTCGGGCGAAAGTTGCTCTTCAAGCAAGCTTGGCGCGCGGGAAACCGCTAAGCAATGACCACCGTCTCGAGTGCGAATTCCACTGCCGCTTCCGCATGGATGCGGGTCGTATCGAACAATGGCATATCCACATCGCCTTGCTTCAGCAACAAAGGAATTTCGGTACAGCCGAGAATGACGCCTTCGGCGCCTTTCTGCCGCAGCCGCTCGATGATCGCCAGATATTCCGTTTTGGAGGATGCTTTAAGCTCGCCCTTGCACAACTCTTCGAAAATAATGTCATGCACCCGAACCCGATCCGCTTCGTCCGGAATGACCGCTTCGATGCCATGCTCGCGCAGGCGATCCGTATAGAAGCTTTGCTCCATCGTGTAGCGCGTGCCTAGCAATCCGACGCGGGATAGAGCGCTCTTCTTAATTTGCGCCGCCGTCGTGTCGACTATATGCAGCAACGGCACGTCTACGGCCTCCTGCACCTCGCCTGCCACGACGTGCATCGTGTTCGTGCAGATCAGGATCGTATCGCAGCCTCCCGCTTCCAGCTTTTTCGCGGCATCGGCCAGCAGATCCGCCGCCTTCTTCCACTCGCCCGCTTTCTGCAGCTGCACGACCTCCTCGAAGTTGCAGGAATACAGCAAACATTTGGCCGAGCTTAACCCTCCCGCCTGTTCGCTTACGCCTTGATTAATATATTTGTAGTAGTCGGCAGTCGACTCCCAGCTCAGTCCGCCAATCAATCCGATCGTTCTCATCCTTGTGCGCACGCTCCTCTCGTTATCATGCTGACAGCATAACATGGTATACTGGTCTCCATAAGATCCAGAATAGAAGCAAGTTAATAGTACCAGTTATGAAACGTAAGGAGAGTGGTTGCCTTGCTTTGGTTTCCCGTCGATCGCGCGCTCGCGACCTCGCTGACGGTCCAAGTGTACGAACAGCTTAGACAACGCATTATGCTCAATGAATTGGTCGAAGGCGCACGACTCCCGTCCAGCCGGGAGCTTGCCGCTTCGGTCGGCGTATCCCGCAACATCGTGCTGGAGGTGTACGACCGGCTGCTGGCCGAAGGGTACCTGGAGGTCAGGCCGCAGTCCGGCACCTACGTCGCGGCCGGCTCTGCCTTTCTAGCGGCCGAGGCGGCGCAGCCTGACGGGACGACGTTTGCCGCCGCGACCGGGAAGCCGGTCGAGCGGCCCAAACCGGCGATCGACTTTCGCGCCGCGCATCCCGCCGCCGACTACTTCCCTCGCGCCGCCTGGGGCAGGCTGGCCAAGGAAGTGTGCCTTCATACGCCGGAGCGCACCTTCGGCTACGCGGGTCCAGAGGGGTCTTACGAGCTGCGCGCCGTGCTCGCCCGTTATCTTCTGCAGGCGCGCGGCGTGCGCTGCCATCCGGAGCAAATCGTGATCACGTCGGGAGCGACGCAGGCGCTTCATCTCGTCACGGAGCTGCTTTCTCGCGACCGGCCCGCCCGAATCGCCGTAGAGGATCCCGTCACCGACGAGATGCGCACGATCTTCACCTACGCCGGCGCTCAATTGGTTCCCGTACCCGTGGACGACAAAGGAATCCTCCCGGACATGCTGCCCGCAGGCGAGAGGCCCGACTTCATAGTCGTTATCCCGTCCCATCAGTTTCCGCTAGGCGGGACGTTGCCCATTCAACGCCGTATCCAGCTGATCGAGTATGCTCGTCGAACGGATTGTTACATCGTCGAGGACGATTACGACAGCGAGTTTACTTACGAAGGCGTGCCCGTCCATTCGCTGCAAGGCTTGGACCCGGATCGCGTCATCTATGTCGGCACCTTCAGCAAAATATTATCCCCTTCGCTCCGCATCGGCTACGCCGTGCTGCCCGCCCGCTTCGTGGAAGACTACCGCCGGCTCAAGTGGTTCGCCGACCGCCATACTTCCACGCTGGAGCAGCTTATCCTCGCGCGCTTCATGGAGGAGGGTTTCTTCGACCGCCACATTCGGCGCATGAGAAAAATCTACCGCAAACGCCGTGAGACGCTGGTATCCGGCTTGCGCAAGCATCTCCCGCAGGCTCGCATACTGGGCGAATCCGCCGGGATGCATCTTGTCGTAGAACTGCCGGGTGTCGCCTTTACCGAGGCCGTCATCGCGCGCATCCGCGAGGAAGGCGTCCAAGTTTACGCGGTGGAGCATTACGCCATGGTCCGCGGCCGCCACGAGAATCGGATCGTAATGGGCTACGGCGGCCTGACGGTCGAGGCTATCGCGGAAGGCGTCGAGCGGCTGGCTCGGGCTGTCGCAGACAGCGAATATCGGCTTGGCCCCTCCATTGGTTGGACTTTCACCAACTAGATTATGCGTACTTCTGGGCACGCTACTTTGAGAAAAGCTCCTGTCGGAGTCCTTCGAAGATGAGCGGCCGCGTAAAAAAAAGAGGCCGTCCCTCATTTACGACTTTGGGACAGCCTCTTTTCTTGAAAAACTTCGGCTCATCATGAGGCTCAAAATATCGGCAGCCACATCTTATTTGCTCGGATACTGTTCGACAGTAAGACGATTTTTGTAATCGGAAGGGCCATAGCCGGTATATTGCTTGAATACGCGGCTAAAATGCTTCCAGTTGCTGTACCCGACAAGGTCGGCCACTTCATATATTTTGACGCCCGGTTCCGACAAAAGTCTCTTCGCCTCTTCGACCCTTAACCTCGTCATGTATTCGATGAACGTTTCGCCTGACTTCTCGCGGAACAGCTTGCTCAAATATTGCGGAGTGACATGCGTCTCTTGACTGACCTCCGTCAGATTGATGGGATGCCCAAGATGGGCTTGAATATATTTTTTGGCGCGCGTCAGCACCTTCCCTTCTTGATGGGCCGGATCCAGTCTGGCGAGCGTTCCCTGGATCCAGACAAGCAAGCTTTTCTTCAGCGAATCCGGATGACTCGACCATAACAGACCCTCGAGCGTCCGATTCATCAGCGGCATGCTGCTCCCTTCGGCAAAGGTCAGATCCGCCTGCCAGCGGTGATGTATAAGAAACATAAGACGTTCCAACGACAGGAGCAGTACGCTGGCGCTGCCTTCCTTGACGCACTTCTTGAGCAGCGCCTCTATCTCCTCCGTAATGCCGTCGGCGTCCTTAAGCTCTAATGCCGCTTCCAGCTTATCGCTTGCATAATGATGTTTGGCTTCCCCGATTCCTCCCGCGTCATAAATCCCGCTGCCCAGCAGCACTCTGGAGAACAACGCCTGATGCGCCCGGAAGAACGCCAGATCGAACGGTGTCTGATTGAAGGTCGCGCCATCCTGTAGCACGGGCTCCGATACGCCGAAGCTGACGGACACCTTCACGCGT
Source organism: Paenibacillus sp. (assembly GCA_029256665.1). Lineage (GTDB taxonomy): Bacteria > Bacillota > Bacilli > Paenibacillales > Paenibacillaceae > Pristimantibacillus. The sequence goes on along the minus strand of JAQSXN010000056.1, from coordinate 3,202 downwards.
TCCTTGCTGAAGCGGTATACCCGCTGCGTAAACGCAGCGATCTTCTCCTTGAGCTCCCTCTCACTGGCCGCTGCCAGTCCGAACGAATACCGGAATGGCGCAGCCGGATCACTGTTGATGAAGTAGACGCCGCCCAGTTCCCTGGCCGTCTCCGCATTCACCTTGACCAGCATCCACTGCAGAGTCGCTTCTCCTCCCAGCTCCCGAATCCGCGCCTCTGGCAGCTCGTCTATTCCGCAGAGGGCTGCGGCCTTCCATTCCCCGTCTTCCCGCAAGTCGCGGAACTCTTTCAGGGACAGATAGAGCGAAGACTCATTGTCCCGACTCGACTGCTCAATCAACCGTTCGACGATTCCGAGCAACTCCCGTTCTACGACCGGCTTGAGCAGATAATCCAGAGCGCCGTGACGCATCGCTTCCCTCGCATACGCAAAATCGTCGTAGCCGCTAAGCATGACGAAGCGGATAGAAGGATGCGCCGCTCGTACTTCCCTGATCAGCTCCAGGCCGCTCATGCCCGGCATTCGAATATCGGTAATGATCAGATCCACCTGTCGGCTGCCTGCGATGAGCATGGCCTCCCGGCCGTCGCTTGCCGCCCCGACGATCTCGAGCCGCGCCTCCAGCGCCGAGCGCTCAAGCAGATGGCGGATGCCGCCACGGATTTCCTGTTCGTCGTCAACGATTAGAATTCGCATATTTGAACTTCCCCTTGTTGTGCGGGAGGACCGGATAACGGAAGCTTACGATCGTCCCGACTTCTTCATGACTTTCAATATGGAGTGCAGCCGACGGACCGAACAATAACTGCAAACGCTGGTAGACATTCGCAAGTCCGATCCCCCCTTTCCGGCTGCCAGCAAAAGAGAAGTCGTTTATTTCGGCAATGACCTGCTCCAATCGTTCCGGAGACATGCCCTTCCCTTCATCGACGACATCGCCCGTGATGAAACCGTCATCGAAGCCAAAGCGGATCGTGAGCGAAATGGAATGATCGAAGGATGCTACGCCGTATTTCAAGGCGTTCTCCACCAGCGGCTGAACGATCATGCTCGGAATGGAGTGCTCTTCCACCTCCGGATCCACTTCCATATAGACGGACATCCGATCCCCGTAGCGAAGTTTCTGCAAGCTCAAATATTGGTCCAGAAACTCAAGCTCGACGGAGAAAGGAACAAAATCCTGCTCCTGGGCAGCCTGATAGCGGAGAACGTGGCCGAGAGAAACCAATCCTTGCTCCCCGTTCTCATACCTGCCCGACTTATACGTCATCCGTATCGTTTCGAGCGCGTTATGCATGAAATGCGGATTGATCTGACTCTGAAGCGCCTTGATCTCCGCTTCCTGCTTCAACACTTTCTCGTGGGTGATCTCGCTGAACAGGCTGTTCATCCGTTTGATCATATTCTGGAATGAATTCGACAAATGTCCGATCTCGTCCAGCCGATCCACGCTTGGAGACTTGTCCGGATGCTGAAAATCCAGATGTTTGATCCGGTCGCTCAGCGTCCGAAGCGGCTTGGTGAAGCCGTAGGCGGTGGCGATCGCCAACCCGAATACGATCAGAACGCCCGAAGCGACGAAGGCGTAGACCCAGAATTGAATCCGATAGATGCCTTTGCTCAAATTTCCGCTAGGAATGAGACTGACGACCTTCCACCCGGAATCGGTCGACCAATTATAGCTGAACAAATACGGCTTGTTCGCAACATCAAGCTCAAATGATTCCGAGCCGACCGGCCGATCGCTCCAATCGACGTCGTAGGAGCGATCCCACGATTGGCCGATCTCCGCCGGATTGGTCGAAAACACAATATGATTGCGGTGGTCCAGAACGTACACGATCGAGCCGGCTCCAAAATCCACCTTGTGAATCATGGCGCTGATCGCTTCAATGGACCCCGACACTTGAATAACGCCGTCAATCTGCTTCTTAGGCAAGCCGCGCACCGGTTGAACGATGGAGAACACGTAAGGGCGGCCCGTTATCGAATTGTCCTGATACGTCCCCCAGATCGTCGGCGCGTAATACACCGTGTCCAGTTCCTCGTACCAAGGTTGGTCGCGATAATCCTGCTTGACCCACATGCCCCCGACCTTGCTTAAGAGATAAGCGTCGCCGGCCAACGTATAGAAGGTGATTGCCTGCAGGTTCTCGCCAGTTCTAAAATTCAGCCGTTTCAGTACGTCATGCAGTTCCAGCGTATAGTCCAGCGCGCGCGAATTCGCGGGTTCGCTCGCCTCCCGCAAAATATCGAGCGCATCGCGTTCCCCGGGTATATTAAAGATCAATTGCGGGATCATCAGAAGCTCGTCGACATAACTGTCTATCCGGGAGCTGACCTGCCCGAGCACTTGCGGGACAAATTCTCCTACCTGGGACTCCATGCTATTGCGATAGACCGAATAAGAGCCTAAGCCGATCAGAAGAATGAAACAGGTAACGACCAGCGAAAACACAAGAGAAATCTTCGCGAATAACGGAAGATTTCGCATCTTGAAGCGGCGCCATTTCCTCAATTGCCTCCAGCCCCTTAGCAGCGGCGACCCGATTTTCCACTCATTATACTACGTATCCGGCATAACCGCAGTATATTGCACTTCATAGGCGATATCCGCCCCCTCCAGCGCAAGCTCATAGAACTCGCCGCCGATGTGCTTGAGCTTCCCTCCGGATACGTACGGCGGCTCGGCCGATCGAAATTTCAAAATCCCTGTACCGTCTCGCGCCGGACGGACCCGGATCGTCGAACCATCCGCGTACACGTTCACCGATCCGCGCGGCGTAGGGACGGAACCCTCCAGCCAATCCAGCCCGCCGAGACTCGGCTCGACGACGTACGCTGCGTAGCCGGGAGCAGTCGGACGCACGCCCAGATAATATTTTCCCAGCAAGTAGATCGGGCTTGCCCCCCAGGCGTGGCACAAGCTTTTGCCGTAAGGCCTGCCGTACATCCGATAATGTTCTGCACCCGTCGCGTTCGGATCGTATTCCTCCCAAAACGAGGTTGCGCCAAGCTTCAGCATGCCGCCCCAGTAAGCCAGCATCTCTTCCCGAACATACGTCTGCTCGCCGATCTCGCACAAGCAGGCCAACTCGTGAAACCTCATATACGGCGTTGTAATCGGCTGAACGCGATCGTTTTGCAGCACCTCGCGCTTCACAATAGCCGTTTTCTCCGGAGACAGATAGCCGAACTGG
>JAQSXN010000055.1 GCA_029256665.1 Paenibacillus sp. | reverse complement strand
CCGTTCGCGGACGAGGCGCTGCTCTTTGTCCAAGCGTTGTCGCAACGTTTCGTGAAGATGCGCCAGCATCCCGAAATCGTTGCGCTCGGGTTTTGGATGCGCAAGGCACACATAATGGAGTTGAGGAGCGAGTGGGAAAAAGAGACGACGAATCGCGTATTTCGAGCAAGAGGCACGGTTTTCCACCTTGCCCCGTCCAACGTGGATACGATCTTCGTCTATTCATGGATCCTATCTCTGCTGGCAGGCAATCGTAACGTAATTCGAATATCTAGCAAGGAACAAATGAACGGTTTGCTGGCAGGGATGCTGGAGGAGCTATCCGAGCCGCAATTTCAAAGCATTGCCGAGCGGACGATTATATTAACCTATGCACACGATGAAGCGACGACGGCAAGGCTCAGCAAGCTTTGTCATACGCGCGTCGTCTGGGGCGGCGATGCGACCGTCAATCGGATTCGCCAAATCGCGTTGGCTCCTATCGCCAACGAGCTCGTATTCCCCGACCGATTCTCGATGTCGATGATCAGGGCAGAGGCCGTCAGGGCGTTGCGCGAAGACGAGCTTCGGCAGCTAGCCGAGCAATTCTACAATGATTCGTTCTGGTTCGATCAAATGGCCTGCTCCTCGCCCCGCTTAATCCTTTGGACCGGTGCAAGCGAAGCCATGGCGGAATCTCAGAACGCATTTTGGGCGATGGTCGAACGGGTGATCGAAGCAAAGCAATATGCGTTAGCGCCGGCTGCCCGCGTGCAAAAGCTCGCGACCGGCTTATGGATGGCGGCGGAAGAGGAAACCGCTCAGGTCGAAGACCGGCAGACGGTATCGCGCGTCCGGCTTAAGCGGATGATGGCCGAATTCCGCGAGCGTCATTGCGGAGGCGGCTTTTTCTACGAGCTTGCGCTTGACGATGCAGAGGACGTCGCGGAGGTCGTCGTGGATAAGGATCAGACGCTCTCTTATTTTGGCTATAGCCGAGAAGAACTGCTGGAGATCGTGGACCAACTCCCAACTAGAGGAATTGACCGAATCGTGCCGATCGGGCAAGCGCTGGCTTTTCAGACGATATGGGACGGACAAAGCTTTTTACGATCGTTTACGCGTGAGATTGTCATTATATGATGTCAGGTAGGGAGTGGACGCGATGAAAACCATCATTGTTATTCAGGCGCGCATGGGCTCATCGAGGCTGCCAGGCAAGATCTTAAAGCCCGTTGGAGCTGCGGATAATTTGACCTATGTAATAGAACGATGCAAAAGAATTCAGGGCGTTGATGAAATAGTGGTAGCCACGTCCAGCCTCCCGCAGGACGATGCTGTCGAGACATGGTGCAGGGAAAAGGCCGTCGCTTATTACCGGGGCTCCGAGGAGGACGTGCTGGATCGTTACATTCAGGCTGCCAAGCCTTATGCGCCGGATTACGTGATCCGAGTCACGGCGGATTGTCCGTTCGTCGATTACGAGATGGCATCGGATATGGTTGCTCTTATGCAGAAGGAGCAAGTGGACATCATCGATGTTGCAAGCGGATTGCCGCGCGGACTATCGGTTGAGATGATCTCCTTCAAGGCGCTGCGATATATAGATGATCATGGCAAGGAAGCACGTCATCGCGAGCATGTCACGTATTACGCATACGAGCATAAGAACGAATTCTCGAGAGCTTCCTACACGGCTCCGATCGATCGAGAGCATCCGGAGCTGCGGATTACGCTGGACACGCCGGAGGATTATGCCTTAATCGCAGAAGTGGCTAATCATTTCGAAGATGTCTGCGTGTCGAGCGCCGAAGTGATCAAGTATCTGCTGGGACATCCGGAGATCGCGACGCTGAACGCGCATATTGAACAAAAGCCGGTGACGTAATGGAGATTTTAATTCGAACGGATGCTTCGACGACGATCGGCAGCGGTCATGCGATGCGTTGTTTAACGATTGCGACCAATCTTGGCAGACTTGGTCATCATGTGAAGTTTTGGATGGAGCCATTGCCGGGGAATCTAATAGAGTTGGCAGAAAACCATGGATTTCCTGTTATTTGCGAAGCGCGAACCGTCGATATATTAATTGTCGATCACTATCAATTGGATGCCCGGTGGGAGAGCTCGATGCGGGCATTTGCCAAAAAGATCGTCGTCATCGATGATTTGGCCAATCGCCGGCATGATTGCGACCTGCTGCTGGATCAGAATGTAATCGATCATTATGAGCGTCGTTACGATGGTCTTGTCCCGGCGCGCTGCAAGAAACTGCTCGGACCGCAATACCTCATTATGAGGACCGAATTCGTGGAAGCAAGAAAGAAGCAATCCGCAAGATCGGGCGACGTAAGCCGTCTGCTTCTGTTCATGGGCGGAAGCGATCCGACCAACGAAACGCAGAAGGTATTGCAAGCTTTGCCGCAGACGACTGCCCGTTTCGGGCATATCGATGTCGTCGTCGGCAGCAGCAATCCACGGCGTGCGGAAATCGAACGCATTTGTCGCGAGCGGCGGTATGCCTTTCATTGCCAGATCGACTATATGGCTTCACTCATGAATGCGGCGGATTTTTCTCTCGGCGCGGGCGGCGCTACGACTTGGGAGCGCTGCTATGTCGGATTGCCTTCGACCAGCACCATTGTAGCCGATAATCAATTGGCATCGACGCAAGCGGCAGAGCGGCTTGGCGCGGTTATCAATTTAGGCTGGCATGAGGACGTTACGATCGATACCTACAAGAGATTACTAGATTCCCTACCTGATCGCCGCGAACAAATAAGGAAAATAAGCGAGCATGGGTTAAAAATAACGCAAAGCCAAGGGGAAGCGAATGCTTGGCTTAAAGAAATGGTGGAGTGGTCATCATGATTCGAATTGGAAACAAAGAAATCGGCTCGCATGCGAAGCCCTTTATCATTGCCGAAATGTCCGGCAATCATAATCAATCTTTGGAGAGGGCTCTGCATCTCGTCGAACTGGCCGCGGAAGCCGGCGTCGACGCCGTTAAGCTGCAGACTTATACGCCGGATACGATTACGCTCGACGTGCACACGGGCGAGTTCTTTATTTCTAACGAGAAGGACCTGTGGAAGGGTCAATCGCTATATCGCTTATATGAAAAAGCCTATACGCCTTGGGAATGGCACAAACAAATTTTCGATAGATGCAGCGAGCTCGGCTTGCTTGCCTTCAGCTCGCCCTTTGATGAAACGGCCGTCGATTTCTTGGAAACGCTGGACGTTCCCGCTTACAAAATCGCCTCCTTCGAAAACGTGGATATTCCGCTCATTCGCAAGGTGGCCAGAACGGGCAAGCCGATCATCATTTCGACGGGAATGGCATCCGCCGCCGAACTGGACGAAGCGGTTCGGGCTGTTCGATTAGAGGGGAACGATCAACTCGTGTTATTGAAATGCACGAGTACGTATCCGGCGACGCCGGACAACTCCAATCTGGCGACGATTCCGCATATGAAAGAATTGTTCGGTACGGAAATCGGTTTATCCGATCACACGATGGGCATCGGCGTATCCGTTGCGGCCGTTACGTTAGGCGCAACCGTTATCGAGAAACACTTTACGACGTCCCGGGCGGAAGGCGGCGTGGATGCGTCGTTTTCGATGGAGCCGCACGAGCTTAGAATGCTGGTAGAAGAAACGGAGCGGGCGTGGCAAAGCATCGGTCATATTCAATATGGTCCGACAGAAGCGGAGAAGCCTTCCGTCGCGAATCGCCGCTCTCTATATATTGGCGAGGATATGAAGGCCGGCGATGTATTCACGGAGAAAAATTTGCGTAACGTGCGGCCGGGCCTAGGTCTCGAAACGAAATACTACGATCTGGTGCTGGGCAAAAAAATCAAGGCCGATGCGGCCAAAGGAACGGCCTTGAGCTGGGAGCTTCTGCTATGAACAACGGGACTATCCGATCAACGATGCTGCCGTACGGACAGCAGTGGATCGAGGATGACGATATCGAAGCGGTAGTCGCTGCTTTGAAATCGCCGATGCTCACCACGGGTCCGAAAATCAACGAGTTCGAGCAGGCGGTTGCAAGTTTTGTAGGCGCCGAGTACGCGGTAGCCTTCTCTAACGGAACGGCAGCGCTTCATGGCGCATGTTATGCTGCTGGCATTACCGCGGGCGATGAAGTGATCACCTCGGCCATAACCTTTGCGGCAAGCGCGAATTGCGCAAGATATGTAGGGGCCAATGTTGTGTTCGCGGATATTGATGGCCGTACGTACAACATTGATCCGTCTGACGTGGCGCGCAAGATTACCGCTCGTACCAAAGCGATTATCCCGGTGGACTTCACCGGCCAGCCTTGTCATATCGACGAGATCGTGAAGCTGGCCAGGCAGCATCAGCTAGTCGTTATCCAGGATGGAGCCCACTCTCTAGGCGCTAAGTACAAAGGGGAATTCGTAGGTACGCAAGCCGATATGACGATGTTCAGCTTCCACCCCGTCAAGCCTGTTACGACGGCTGAGGGCGGCGTTATCGTTACCAATGACGAGCGCTATTACGAGCGGCTGAAACTATTCCGTACGCATGGCATTACGACTACTCCATTTGCCAAGGAACAAGGAGCATGGTACTACGAGATGATCGATCTGGGATATAACTACCGAATGACGGATTTGCAAGCGGCGCTCGGCGTTTCCCAGCTTAAAAAACTGACTCCGTTTATAAAGAGACGTCGTGAACTAGCCGCACTATATACGGAGCTTCTGCGGGACGTCCCTGGCGTGACAGCACCCTTTCAATCAGAAGAATCGGAATCGGGCTGGCATTTATATTCGATCCAAATCGACGCGGCGACGGTTTGCAAAAGTCGCAAACAAATTTTCGAGGAAATGCGCGCGGCGAATATCGGCGTGCATGTACATTATATCCCTGTATATTGGTTTCCATATTACGAACAGCTCGGCTATAACAAAGGATTATGCCCCGTAGCGGAGCAATGGTATGATCAGGCGCTGACGCTTCCTCTATATCCTAGAATGCAGGAGGATGACGTACGGGAGGTTGTTTACCGATTGCGTCAAGCGTTAATGGACGGGTCGCAGCTGGATAAAAGGCACTCCGAAGTGCATCATACATAAGCGGTTGTTTGAGATGCACAGCGCATGTATCCGTTTTCAACAAATTGTTTGACAATTCCATGTTTTCGGTGGTATAGTCAGTTTGTGGGCCAGACCAAACGATGCCTCACAGTACTTGAAGATGAAGGGAATGTTTGCACATGCAAGGTAAAGTAAAATGGTTTAACGCTGAAAAAGGTTATGGATTTATCGAGACTGAGCAAGGCGGCGACGTATTTGTTCATTTCTCCGCGATCCAATCCGAAGGCTTCAAGACTCTCGAAGAAGGCCAAGCGGTTGAATTCGACATCGTAGAAGGCGCACGCGGTCCACAAGCTGCAAACGTAGTCAAACTGTAATCATCCGGCTATCATTAGCCACCGTATAGATGGTTCGATTGACGCTGCCTAACACAATCAAAGGCTCCGGGCGACCGGAGCTTTTTTCTGTGCCATCCGAAAGCTTGAATCGTTTGCGATTACAATATTCTGAAAATTCTAAAATAACTAAAAACTCTTTTGATCTAGGCTCCCGCATATGATATAATGAGAGCATGTAAAGGAGGAATGCCCCATGAATTACAACATTCGAGGTCAGCGCTTTCAGGTTACAGAAGCTTTGAGGATTCACGTCGAGAAGAAGCTTAACCGGTTGGAACGATATTTCGAATCACCAATTGCCTCCGAAATCAACGTCACTCTGTCCGTCACGAAGGGACAACACGCGGTAGAGGTGACGATCCCGTTAGTTGGCGTGATGCTTCGCGCGGAAGTGAAGAGCGAAGACATGTATGCGTCCATCGATATGGTGGTGGATAAGCTGGAACGCCAAATTCGCAAGCACAAAACCAAAGTGAATCGAAAATTCAGGCAGGGCAGCGGAGTGAGAGCCCTGTTCCGTGAAGAAGGCTCCGCAGTCGGCGTGCTCGAGGAAGAAGATGATCTGGAGCTCGTTCGTACGAAACGCCATACGCTGAAGCCGATGGATGTAGAAGAAGCCATCCTGCAGATGAATATGGTGGGACATAATTTCTTCGTATTCGCCAACGCGGACAGCAAGGAAGTGAACGTCGTGTATCGACGCGGCGACGGCAAATACGGATTAATCGAGCAAGGCTGATCCATAACGGCATAAATACCGCGAGCCCTGTCTCCGTATCGGAGCAGGGCTTTTTCGCGCCCGACGGTCAACACATTGCGACAGGGTCTACAAACTGTTACAATCTTAAACAAATAGACCTACTACCGAAAGGGGAAAACCATGCTCGGACTGGTGAAGAAAATATTCGGGGACGCGAACGAGCGCGAAGTAAAGCGCCTTATGCGAACGGTAGAAGAAATTAATGCAATGGAGCCGAAATTTACGGCCTTGTCGGATGATCAATTGCGCGGCAAAACGGACGAGTTTAAGGCACGCATCGAGAAAGGCGAGGAGCTGACGGCGATTCTGCCGGAGGCGTTCGCCACGGTACGGGAAGCATCGAAGCGTACGCTCGGCATGCGCCATTTTGACGTCCAGTTGCTCGGCGGTATGGTACTCCACGAGGGTAAAATATCCGAAATGAAAACCGGTGAAGGCAAGACGCTGGTCGCGACCCTTCCGGTTTATTTGAACGCGCTGCTTGGCAAGGGCGTGCATGTCGTAACGGTCAACGGATATCTGGCCGAGCGCGACAGCAAGATCATGGGCCAGCTCTATAATTTCCTCGGCATGACGGTCGGTTGCAACTTGCACGGCTTGTCTCATGCGGAGAAACAAGAGGCGTACGCTTGCGATATTACGTACGGAACGAACAACGAGTTCGGCTTCGACTACTTGCGCGACAACATGGTGCTGTACAAGGAACAGATGGTTCAACGTCCGCTATACTACGCCATCATTGACGAGGTGGACTCCATTCTGGTCGACGAAGCGCGGACGCCGCTTATTATTTCCGGACAAGCCGCTAAATCGACGGAGCTGTATCACGCCGCCGATCGTTTCGTTGGCAAGCTGAAGGCGGAAGAGGACTACACGATCGACGTGAAGCTTCGCAGCGTCATTCTGAACGAGCAAGGCGTGGAGAAAGCGGAGAAGGCATTCAACATCGAGAACTTGTTCGATCATGCCAACGTCCTGATTAACCATCATATCCAGCAAGCGCTCAAGGCGAACGTCATTATGAGACGCGATGTCGATTACGTCGTGCAAGAGGACGAAGTCGTTATCGTCGACGAATTTACGGGACGTCTTATGTCCGGCCGCCGCTACAGCGACGGATTGCATCAAGCGATCGAGGCGAAGGAGCAGCTCAAGGTTCAGAATGAAAGCATGACGCTGGCGACGATTACGTTCCAGAACTACTTCCGGATGTATCGCAAGCTGGCGGGCATGACGGGTACGGCGAAAACGGAGGAAGAAGAGTTCCGCCGGATCTACGGTCTGGACGTCATTCAAATCCCGACGAACCGTTCCATGATCCGTAAGGACATTCCGGACGTCGTGTACAAGACGGAGAACGGCAAGTTCAAGGCCGTCGTGGAAGAAATCGTGGAGCGCCATAAGAACAACCAGCCGGTGCTCGTCGGCACGATTTCCATCGAGAATTCGGAGAAGCTGTCCGAGATGCTGAAGCGCCGCGGCATCCAGCACAAGGTACTGAACGCGAAATTCCATGCGGAAGAGGCGGAGATCATTTCGCGCGCGGGGCAATTCGGCGCGGTTACGATCGCGACGAACATGGCGGGACGCGGTACGGATATTTTGCTGGGCGAAAAGGTGCCGGATCTTGGCGGTCTTCATATTATCGGTACGGAGCGTCATGAGAGCCGCCGGATCGACAACCAGCTGCGCGGCCGTGCGGGACGCCAAGGCGACCCGGGTTCGTCGCAATTCTATTTGTCGCTGGAAGACGAGCTTATGCGCCGATTCGGCTCCGAAAATATCATGGTGATGATGGACCGTCTCGGCCTCGAGGAAGATCAGCCGATCGAGAGCCGCATGATTTCGAGAGCGGTGGAGTCCGCGCAGAAGCGCGTAGAGGGCAGCAACTTCGACACGCGGAAGGTCGTCTTGCAGTACGATGACGTCATGAACCAGCAGCGCGAAGTTATTTATAAGCAGCGTCGCGACATTCTGGAATCATCGGACATCCGCAGCGAAGTGATGGATATGATCAAGCCGGTCGTCGAGCGGATCGTGGAAGCCCATTGCTCCGAAGATATTCCGGAGGAGTGGGATCTCCAAGCCATCGTCGACTACGTGCAAGCCAACCTGCTGGAGGAAGACTCTATCACGAAGGACGAGCTATGGGGCAAGGAAAAAGAGGAGATGTCCGAATTCATCCTTGGCAAGGTCATTGCGTATTATGACCAAAGGGAAGAACAACTCGGCGCCGAGACGATGCGCGAATTCGAGAAGGTCGTCGTGCTTCGCGCGGTGGACAGCAAGTGGATGGACCATATCGACGCGATGGATCAGCTGAGACAAGGCATCCATCTCCGCGCATACGGCGGTACGGATCCGCTTCGCGAATACCAGTTCGAAGGTTTCGAGATGTTTAAGGCGATGATCGAGACGATTCAAGAGGAAGTCGCCAAATACATCATGAAGGCTCGCGTGGAGAGCAACCTGGAGCGTCAAGAGGTCGTGAAGGGCCAAACGTCTTCTACGAGCGGCGGCGGCGAAAACGCGGAGAAACGGCCCGCGAAACGCGAAGAACGCGTCGGACGCAACGACATGTGTCCGTGCGGCAGCGGCAAAAAATATAAACAGTGCCACGGAAAGTAAGTAATCAGATGATTGCAATTGAAATAAAAGGTTCAAAAAGTTCGGTTTTCAGCACCAAGAAGATTGGATGAAGCCGAGGACTGAGGAACGGAGCGTAGCAGCGCTACGTGAGTACCGGAAGTGCCGGCTGAATTCAAGATTCGATGTCGAGTAAGCTACTAGGGAAAACATCGTGATCAAAAGCGGACTTTTTGAACTACCATATGTTGAGGAGAATGTAGAGCCATGTTGGATATTAGGATCAAGCAAGATTTGCGCGAGATGGCGAAGCGACTCCAAGAGCTCAGGGGGTCTCTTTGACTTAGATCTTAAGCAGGAGATCATCGCGAACTTCGAAGAGAAGATGTCGATGCCCGACTTCTGGGATGACAACGAGCGCGCGCAAGGCGTCATCTCCGAGATGAACGCGGTGAAGTCGGTCGTGGAGCAATACGATCGTTTGAACAATGATCAGGAAGAACTGCAGATGATGCTGGAGCTGGCGGAAGAAGAGGGCGATGAATCCTTGGAGGCCGAGCTGGCGCAAGGCGTGGATGCGCTGCTTGCCAAAGTGGGCGACTTCGAGCTGCAACTGCTGCTAAACCAGCCTTACGACAAGCTGAATGCGATCATCGAGCTGCATCCCGGCGCCGGCGGCACGGAGTCGCAGGACTGGGGGCTCATGCTGTACCGCATGTACACGAGATGGGCGGAGAAACGCGGTTTCAAGGTCGAGGTGCTGGACTACCAGGACGGCGACGAGGCTGGCATCAAGAGCGTATCCTTGCTCATCAAAGGGTACAATGCTTACGGCTATCTTAAAGCGGAAAAAGGCGTTCACCGGCTCGTGCGGATCTCTCCGTTCGACTCGGCCGGCCGTCGCCATACGTCGTTCTGTTCCTTGGACGTCATGCCCGAGATCGACGATACGATCGAGATCGAAATCCGCTCCGAGGATTTGAAGGTCGACACGTACCGCGCCAGCGGCGCGGGAGGTCAGCATGTCAACAAGACGGAGTCGGCCATCCGGATTACGCACATGCCAACGGGCATCGTCGTAGCCTGTCAGCAGGAGCGCTCCCAGATCGCCAACCGGGATCGGGCGATGAAGATGCTGAAGTCGAAGCTCTACGAACGGAAGATCGAGGAGCAGATGAAGGCTTTGGCTGAAATTCGCGGCGTACAGTCGGATATCGCATGGGGCAGCCAGATACGGTCCTACGTGTTCCATCCGTATAGCATGGTTAAGGATCACCGCACGTCGGTGGAGACGGGCAATGTCGGCGCGGTCATGGACGGAGATCTGGACGCGTTCATCGACGGCTACCTGCGGAGTCAGATCCGGCAAGGGCAAGAGTAGGCGCAGATCGACCGGATGGACTTCTGCCAGAAATGTGCAGAATAACAAAGAAGAAGAGTTCCGACACTGTATATTATGGTGCGGGACTCTTCTTTTGGTAATGGGGGCATGAACCGAGTGGAAGTTGGAAAGAAGAGACGCGGCGATGGGCTAAAGCGTCGCAATCCGCGGCTCTATGCGATTTGGAACGTGGCGCAATTATTATTAGGTTCGTTGATCGTGGCGATGAGCTTTAACTTGTTCATGGTGCCTAACGGCATCGCTTCGGGCGGCGTTTCGGGCATATCGATTCTGGTGCAGGAGTTGACCGGTTTCATGCCGGCGTACACGCAATGGGCGATCAACATTCCGTTGTTCGTTGCGGGAGTTCTGCTGATCGGTCGCAAATTCGGGGCCAAAACGCTGCTAGGCACGGTCGTGCTGCCGTTATTCGTGCTGCTGACCGCCCATATGCCGCCGCCGACGGACAATCCGATTCTGGCGGCGATTTATGGCGGGATCGGGGTAGGCCTGGGTTTGGGCTTGGTTTTTCGCGGCGGCGGATCGACCGGGGGACTGGATCTGGCGGCGCAGATCCTGCATAGGTTTACGGGGATGCCGTACAGTTTGGCGATCGTATGTTTTGACGGCTGCGTTATTATCGCGGCGGGCATTATTTTTTCGCCGGAGGTATCGCTGTACGCGCTGATTGGTCTGTTCGTCACCAGCAAAACGATCGACTTCGTGCAGAACGGCTTGCAGCTGTCCAAGGTCGCTTTTATTATTAGCGAGCGGACGGAAGAGGTGGCAACGGCAATTCTCCATGATCTGGATCGCGGGTTGACGCGCTTGGACGGGCATGGCGGCTTTACGGGTCAAGGCAGGACGGTGTTGATGGTAGTGGCGGCGCAAAATGAAGTGTCGAAGCTTAAGCAACTCGTGCGCGAGATCGATCCAGGCGCGTTCGTCATTATTAGCAATACGGCCGAGGTGCTGGGGCAAGGGTTTAAGCTGGAGACGTAGTCGGCGGGCATCAAAATCATAAACGAAGCGCGGGGAGCGTTGTCGCGGGAAGCTTTCCAATCCGAATATAATCGGACGGAGAGCTTTTTTTGTGCGGATATGGACGCATTTCATATTGTATTAATATTAGTTCGAATGTATAATAATACAGACTTCGATTGTATGTTCATTGCAACCTTAATGATGTAAAATAGAAAGTTGTAGATAATGGAAGCCTTACGAAGCTGGGGCGAGGACGGAAAATATATGCCGCGAATCGGGGCTTACATAACCGATCTTAACGGATCATTATAGCAGAGCAGACTAGAGATTACAGGCAAAGGAGAGGGTTGGAATGGACAAAAAGATAGGAATCGCTATCGTAGGTTCGACGGGCTACGGCGGCGTTGAATTGATACGGCTTCTCGCGTCCCATCCGCTGGCGGAGGTAACCTCGGTGATCTCGTCGTCCAGCGCGGGTACGCCAATTGCGGAAGGTTATCCGCATCTGACGAACATCCGCGAGGAGCTGCTCGACGACGTCGATCCAGCGGCAATCAAAGCGAAGGCGGATGTGGTGTTTCTGGCAACGCCGGCGGGCGTGGCGTCCAAGCTCGCTCCGCAATTGCTCGAAGC
>JAQSXN010000626.1 GCA_029256665.1 Paenibacillus sp. | reverse complement strand
CGGCATCGATGATCGTCATCCCGTCGGCGAGCGCGTCATGCGCGGTATGATAGTCGATGTCTCCCGTGATGAGAACGTCGGCGCCGGCGAATTTGGCGTGTCGCACATATCGGGCTCCGGAGCCGCCGAGCACGGCCGCTTTGCGGATAGGCGTCTCGGGTGAACCCACAATCCTTAACATCGGCACGTCGAATATAGACTTGAGCTTTAAGGCCAATTCGCCTAACGTCGTCGGCTCCCCAAGCTTTCCTGCACGACCAAGACCGAAGGAACGTCCCTTTATTTCCACCTTGTACAAGTCGTAGGCCACTTCTTCGTAAGGATGCGCTTTGAGCATCGCGGATACAACCTTTCGATGAATGGAATGAGGCACGACCGTCTCGATTCTCACTTCGTCTACGCGCTCCAGCTTGCCTTGAGAGCCGATAAAAGGGCTGCTCCCGGCCTCCGGCATGAAGGTTCCCGTACCTTTCGTATTAAAGCTGCAGTGGCTGTAATCGCCGATATGGCCGGCTCCTGTCCGCAAGATGGCGTTCAATACGGCTTCATGATGCGTTTCCGGGACGAAGACGGCGAGTTTGTACAGTTGATCCGAATGCACTTCCTCGAGACTTTGCCGTCCCTCAGGCAAGATGCCCGCCTGATCCGCCAACCAATCGTTGATGCCGCCATCGGCCACGTCTAGATTTGTATGCGAGATATACACCGCGACATCGTTTTTGATCAGCTTCTCGTATAATTTGCCGGCGGGAGACGACGTGTCGAGCTTCGCGAGCGGACGATAAATGATGGCGTGATGAGCGATGATCAGATCCGCTCCCGCCGCAATCGCCTCGTCCGCGACTTCTTCCGTCACATCCAGCGCGACAACGATTTTACGGATCGGCTTGCCTAGCGTGCCGAGCTGCAAACCTATTTTATCGTTCTCGACCGCGTAATGTTTGGGAGCCAGCCTCTCCACTAGCTGGACGACGGCATGTCCGTTGGCAAACATCGCAGCACCTCCTCGATGATTTCGATTTCCTTTCGAAATTGGCGCGCCTTAAGCGCCGCCTCGGCTCCTTCTGAGTCGGACATCTGCGCGATGATCCGCTCGAGCTTGTTTCTTTCCGATTTCCATTTCGCCTTCAATACGGGACTGCCTTCGCGCAACAGATGAGGGCCCATTCTGAGCAGCACGCGATGGAGCAAATCGTTCTCGTAAGGCAGCTTTAGAAAAGCGCCATCGTAAATATCCGCTTGCCGTATATTCGCTTCCGAATGGGCTTGCGCATGCAGCACCTCGTAAATCTTGCCGTCTTCTTCCAATATGGCTTCGCCTTTTAACAGCCAGCCCTTATCGAGCAACCATGTCCTCACGTCGTCCTCGCCGACGTTGGGCTGCAAGACAAGCTCCTTTACGCCGGACAACTTGCCGTTTATGTACCCGTCCTCCAGAATGGCGCTCATCAAACTGCCGCCCATCCCCGCGATCGTGATCGTATCGCATTCTCCGGGAGTCAAGACGGCTAAGCCGTTTCCTTGACGGACTGAAATGACGCCAGAAAGGCCGGCATCCGCCGTTTGTTTCCGTGCCGCAAAGAATGGTCCCGCGTTTAGCTCGCCTGCGATGGCAGAAGGACATTTGCCGCTTTGAACGAGATATGCGGGCAACAGCGCATGGTCGGAGCCAATATCCGCCACGCGCGCTCCCGCCGTTACGTAGTCCGCTATACGCTGCAGACGTTTAGACAATTTAATCATTACGCTACCCACACCATCCATTGCTTGCGCAAGGCGAACAATAAGGCTCCGCCTATCGCGATTTTGATCAGCAGCTGCAACTGCAGCCAAACGCTATACTCTAAAACCGCCACCGTGTAGAGCTCCGGCATAAACCATGCCAGCGCGCAAGTGACGAACAATACCGCGGATACGGGTTTCGTCCATCGATGGAAGAACCAAGCGCTCCAGCCGAACAAAATGGCGAGGGGCAGCCAAAACAGCTGCACCTCGAACCATAAAGTCGTTGTCGTGAATCGGGACAAGATCCAGCCATACAAGAGGAGCATGACCAGCCAGCCGCATAGATGCAACGAATGAATTTTGGCGCGTATGCCGTACACGATCCAGAATAACGCGCAACCTGCAACCACGCCTATCCTGTAGCCCCATTCCGCAATGCCGTGCAGCTCAAGCATATATAATCCGCCGCCGAGAAGCACAAGCATGCCGATGCTCGAGAAAGTCATGGAAGCCGCTTCGTTGCGCCCTCTAAGCTTATGGCCGGTTCGAAGAAACGCGGCAACGCCGAGCAGCACGACGGCGATTTGCATTGCCGGATGAAAACGGCTAAAATAAAGCACAACAAACGAAATTAAGGTAAAAGTTCCAAAAGTAAGGAGCCATTGCTTGCCTGTTGCATTCTGAACGGCGGCGATCGCTTTGCCTATAACTGGGGCTGCCGATGCTGAACCGCCGTTTGACCGAGAACCTTTCCCTTCCGCTTCAGGATCGGCATACAGATTCATCAAAAAGTCGCAATATTGATCCGGCAGCAG
>JAQSXN010000054.1 GCA_029256665.1 Paenibacillus sp. | reverse complement strand
GAGGATACTTCCGTCCGAAAATAGGGCTTAAGCGATTTGGCTCGTCGAAGGCAATTCCTCTGACGTATTGCTTTAAAATGAAGGATAGCCACGACGAGGATGTTTGTTTGGCTGCTTTGGAACTATGGGCCAAGCGGCACGGCATACCCATGAAGTATACCTTTTTTAGGTCAGGGATCTAACAATTCACACATGAGGGAGAGAACGCGATTGACGGATTTTAATCATACGAACAACGCAAATCAATTTCATCCCAATCCGCATAACGGATCTTATTACGACGGAGGGCAACATGTTCCCTACTACAAAGAGCCGGCGGGTTTTTGGATCCGATTTGGCGCGATCATTCTGGACGGGTTGATTATTGGCCTTCCGCTAGCGCTTCTATCGCTGATATTGACAGGCGGCGAATCCGCAGACTCTTGGTTTACGAATATGATATCCTTCCTATATTCGTTGCTGTTGCCCGTTTTCTGGAATGGGCAAACCATCGGCAAAAAAATATGCGGCATCCGGATCATTAGGGTCATTAACAACGAGCCGCCTCATGTCGGCAATATGTTGATGCGCAACGTAGTTTGGGCTATTATCGTTGCTGTCACAGTGGGGATCGCTTTTATCGTTGATTTGTTTATGGTGGGGCTGCGCGAGGACAAACGCGGCATTCACGACTTCATCGCAGGGACTCAAGTCGTGCGCGGGTAAGGTTGCGGCGGAGCGGGGGATAGGCGTTCTTTAATCGCCGCCCCCACCACCGCCGCCGCCACCGTCTCCGCCTCCACCACCACCGTCTCCACCACCGCTGCTTCCGCTATCTCCGCTTCCATGTCCTCCACCGTGATCATTGTGATGTCCGCCCATCTGGTTGCCTCCATGGTGATGACGATGATGCGGGTCATCCCCGTACGCAAACCCCGAATGCCCGCCATCCGAAGATGAGCCGCGATGATGGGACTTTCTTTTGGAGCCCGATCCCGCAATGATTATGCCGATGATCAACACGATAAAGACGACGAACAATATTTCCATATCCTTGCCCCTCCAATCCGGATTACGGACTTTTTAGACCGCCTATTTATATAGTAAGTGAAATATCGACAGGCGGGAAGTTGCCCGCCCGTTTTTTTGCTATTTCGCCCATACCATATCGGCCTATCTGAATAGACTGCTATCATACCTTTATGATGGGCGGGATGGGGCACCATGGCTAATACAAGGAAAAAAAGGGGGGCTGAAGCCTCCGATCGCGGGCAATCGGGCAAAACCACTTCTTCGTTATCCTCGGACGATGTCGCGATTATCGCCGGCATCGTCGTCGTGATCGGCGATTTGCTTGCGTTATGGGCGCTTCTGCTGGCCAAACGGGAGGATGAAGGGGATGCCGACGAAGAAGGACTTCTGGCGTTAATATCGGGTAGGAAATCGAATAAAAAACGCAAGTAGCGGCGCTTGCGTCATGGCCTCCTGGAAGCGTCTACTATTCCTTGTCGAACGCGCATATGGTAGTAAAAAGGCGCGAGGAGGGAATAGGATGGCATCGGGTTACGCGATATTATCCATTTGGCTAATCGGCATGTTCGGCATAGTGGGGACGTTGATCGCTCTGCTGGCGGCATTTATGAATCGGGATTCGTGGACGTATGACGAGCCTTATGTCTGGCAAAGGAAGATGAAGGAATAAATCCGCGCGCGCCGAGGCATGCTAGTTCCGTACCGACAGTCTATCTTCGGGAGGAGCGAGCGATAATGGAACAAAACGGGCAAGCAAGAGAAACGATCGTAGCGGTGCAAAAAAACGGCGACGGCGATTTGACCGCCTTCCAGACGTCTTCGGGCAGGCAGCTCGATTACCAGACGGCGTTGCAGGAAGTACAAGCCGGCCGGATCGCAGGCGTCAACACATTTAAAGGCAAGGACGGGGAAACCTATCTGCGCGGAGACGCCGACGGTGATCCGTCCAACAATTTGGATCAGCTTCCGCTGTTCTAGACCGGATTTCATAGGAAGCTGCAGCAACTCCGTTCGGGATCAAGCAATAGACGACAGGAACGCAAGCCTGTCGTCATTCGCTGACCCAACGGGGTTGTTTGGCGTACGGACGTTATATCTCGCGTTTCTCGCCCTGCTTCACGATCCGCATTGCCCCCGTTTTACCTCGATAATCATCGATGGCGTCCCCATAATGCATAAGCCAAGTGCGCTCTTGCAGCTCCCTCGGCAGCGTAAGCAGCTCGTCGAGACAAGCGTGAACGGCGCCTGGCGCCTCTAGCTGGCAATCATGATAAATCGTATGGATGCCGCGCGCCGCCAGCGAATCAAGCAATTCCGCGTTAAACTTCATATCCGCCGAATAGAAGAAGGCATCGTTGAATATAAACGAATAGCTGTCTTTGCCCGGAATATGATCCGTCTTGATGAGTTCGACCTTGATCCCCGGCAATAGCTCATAGGTTCGTCCGGGAGAAAGCGGCCTCACTTCGAAGAAGTGCTCCAGCTCGTTCAGCTCGCCTTGCACGAGACCGCCCTTCAGCGTATGCTCCCACAGCGGAGCGACGAGCGTATCCGCGATATAGAGGACGGGCTTGCGGCCGTATTTGAACATCATTTGAAACGCGAGCTCCTCCAATCCCCCGACATGATCGCCGTGAATATGGCTAATAAGAACCGCATCCAGCTCCGAAAAGGAGACCTCTTGGTCGTGCAGCGCCTTCGGCAAGGTAATGCCGCAATCGACGAGCAGGCGGCTTTGTCCGGCTTCGATCAACGCATTGTTATTATTGAATCGTTTGGCGAACGCGCTGCCTGTTCCGAGCATCGTTATGTACATGTCAATCACACTCCTATTGCGATTAGGCGGCCGCTTGCCGCTGCTTCTACCACTGTAACAAAATTTG
Organism: Paenibacillus sp.; assembly: GCA_029256665.1. Classification (GTDB taxonomy): domain Bacteria; phylum Bacillota; class Bacilli; order Paenibacillales; family Paenibacillaceae; genus Pristimantibacillus. The sequence goes on along the minus strand of JAQSXN010000054.1, from coordinate 8,962 downwards.
CGGAAGCTTGCCATTTCTGGGCGCAACTTTCCTCGCCTCGACATACGATGTGGAAGCTGGATGACGAGCGAAAGGGTGGGGCAGGGATGAGTAAAGGCGGAAAAGGAAAAACGGCGAAAAAAAAACAAACGGTCAGCGATCGGAAGCAGGTTCAATATAAGCTGGTGTTGTCCGAGACATGCAGGGTGTGCAAAACGCCTTGCGCCAAGGGGATGAATTACTTGGCCCGCATGCAGGAGCCTGGCGCCGTAGGCAAAGGAGTGCCTTGCATATTAACGAGAACCTACGGGTAATTTCCATTCGTCTATTTCCCAGGCAAGCGCATGTTTCAACAGCATTTGACAATTGAATATATTTATGATTTTGTATATAAAAATGATAGAATCGAGCGCAACTTTTATAAATGGCGCGAGTATAAACTTACATCCAGAATAGGCGGATGGGGGTTTATGCAGCGATGAGGTTCAGGAAAATTGCGATTATGGCGATGCTGCTGTCGTTATGGGGCGGCACGATGATATTCGCGGACGCCGTGTCCCAGAAAGTGCGCGTCGTCATTAACGGCATCGAACAGGATGAGGGCGGCGTGCTGCAAGACGGCAAAACGTATTTGCCGCTGCGTCAGGTTGCGGAAGCGCTCGGAGCCGTCGTTAGATGGGATGACGACAACAAGCGGGCCGTGATTTACAAACCTAACGTTCACATGTTTCTCTACAACGATAAGAATTCGACGTTCGGAGGCGTGAACAAGGGATATCAAGGCAAGATCAAGGTGTTCTCCCAGATCGACAACGTCAAAACCGATTTATCCGCCGTCAAAGTGACAATCGAGGATCCATTCGGCAAAGAGCGGTTCATTCAAAGCGAGAACGTGACGAATAACAATGATTCCTTCTGGTTTGTGACCGATGAATTCGATTATAAATTCGACGCGACGGGCAAATACAAGATTCGGTTCTATATGAAGCTTTCCGGGTCGGAAGAGTGGGTCTCGGTATCGGAGAAACTGGTTTCCTCCACGGCCAAAAGTTAATCGGGTTAAGGATGAAAAAGCCCCTTTGCGAAGGGGCTTCTTTCGTTTGACCCGCGGCGTCATGTCATGTTACGATGTGCAGGTATGATTAATTAACGGAAGTGGGGTAACTGAAATGAGCGAACATCAACACGGACCGGATTGCGGCTGCGGAGAGGATCACGAACACGAAGAACACGTGTTCATCGTGACCAACGACGAAGGCGAAGAACGCGAGATGGTTATGGTATATACGTTCGAATCCGAGAACAACGCTTACGCGGTATTGCTGGATCGTCAAGATCCGGAGCTTGACGGCGTGATCTTCCGCATCGAGGAAGAAAACGACGAAGCTTATCTGGTCGGCATCGACGACGATGCGGAGTGGGAGCGCGTTACGGCGATTTACGAAGAGATCGCGCGTACGGAGAACGAAGAGCAATAATATAAGGCGTTACGAAGAGCGGGCTGCGCGGCCGGGTTTATTAACCTGGCCGCGCAGCCCGCTCGTCTTTCGTTATTCATTTGCGTGGATTGTAATAGACCGTACGACCGTTAAACATCGTGAGCTCGGCCCTCAGCTGCTTGGCCATATACTTGCATAATTCGTTGCCCTTTGATTTGTCGCCATGCGTCGACTCGTCCGGCAAGACCACCTGGATGCAGTTGACGCTGTCGCCCGATACGCTCGTGGCGACCGATGGTCCCACAATGATGTGCTTGTACGGACTGCCCGTTCCCTTGAGGTAGAACCAGCGATCGTCGCCCGCCGTTTCCATCGTGTAGGGGAAAGCCGCGCTTGCATAGTCCCAGCCCAATTGTTCGCCTGTCAGGGCGGTCTGGCTCCTATACCGGAGCAGGACGTCCTTAATCTCTTGAAGCGTTATGTCTTGAGATGTAGAGCCTTCCACAAACTTGATGTAAGCACTCTGACTCATCTACAATCACCTCTTAAGGCCATCTTAGCATGGGCTGGAAACCTTTACAATAAGGATGCGGCCGTTAGGAGATCGCCGTTTCCTCGACGATGACTTTAACGTATTGGATGCTGCGATCCTCGGGACCTTTGACGGGAAGGCCGACCTCGACATGATCGACGATATAGTCGATGTTCGCCTGCGAGATGACTTCTCCGGGAAGCAGGATCGGGATGCCCGGCGGATAGACGTAAATAAATTCGGCGATGATGCGTCCGGCCGATTCCTTGAACGGGATCACTTCGGTCTCGGCATAAAACGCGTCGCGAGGCGTTAGAGACAGCTGCGGAATTTCCGGTATCTTGACGACCAGTTCTCTGGCCTCGGCCCCTTCATGGAACGTTTCCGACAGTCCGCGGAGCGATTCAATCAACTTCGCGACCGTCTCCGAGGTATCTCCCGGCGTAACTAGGCAAAGAATGTTATACATATCGCTAAGCTCGATTTCTAGATTGTAATGTTCGCGCAGCCAATTCTCGACGTCGTATCCCGTAACGCCGAGATGGCGAACGTGGATCGTTACTTTGGTAGGATCGTAATCGTAGGCGGCTTCTCCTCCGAGTATTTCCTCGCCGAAGCAATACAAGCCCGGGATTTTGTTAATTTGTTTGCGGGCATCCTGCGCGAGCGCGATCGCTCGTTCGGCGATCGCTTGGCCGTTAAGCGCCAAATTGCGGCGCGACGTATCCAGCGATGCCAGCAAAATATAGGACGTCGAAGTTGTCGTCAGCATGCTGATGATCGTCTGGACGCGGTGCGGGTTCACTCGTCCCTTGCGGATGTTCAGCACGGAGCTTTGCGTCATGGAGCCGCCCAGCTTGTGGACGCTGGTCGCCGCCATATCGGCGCCTGCTTGCATGGCCGACATCGGCAGCTTGTCGTGGAAGTGGATCAAGACGCCATGCGCTTCGTCCACCAGCACGGGGATATCGTAGCTATGTACGAGATCGACGATTTCTTTTAAGTTCGCGCAGATGCCGAAGTACGTCGGATTGATGACGAGCACGGCTTTCGCGTCCGGATGCCGCTCCAGCGCCCGCTTGACGGAGCGGGTCGTTATGCCGTGATCGATGCCGAGGTTGCCGTCGCGCGCCGGGGAAATAAATACGGGTCTTGCGCCCGCGAATATAATCGCGGCCATAATCGACTTATGCACGTTGCGTGGGACGATAATCTTGTCTCCAGGCGCGCACACCGACATGATCATCGTGATGATCGCGCCGCTCGTGCCTTGCACGGAGAAATATGTGTAGTCGGAGCCAAAGGCGTCCGCTGCCAGCTTCTGCGCCTCTTCGATGACGCCCATAGGCTGATGCAGATCGTCGAGCGGAGCTATATTGATGAGATCGATCGACAAAGCGTTGTCGCCGATAAATTCGCGAAATTCGGAATCGCTGCCCGCGCCTTTTTTGTGTCCCGGGATATGGAATTGAACGGGATTTTGCGCCGCGTGCTCGCGGAGCGCAGTGAAGAGCGGGGTTTTATTATGATCCATCGCAGTATCCCTGCCTTTCATCTGATGTACAAACAAAATAGAGTATAACAAAATCAAGGGGTTTTGCAAGCAAAGAATATCGCGATTTCTCGCTCCCGGCGCGGGATTGCCGCATTTGTTACAAAATTGTTCATACTTGCGATGTTCGTTGATATGGTACGATAGCTTTAGTGGAGGGATTAACAGCATGAAAGATAAACGTTTGCTCATTGTAATGGCTATCTTGATGATTACTTTTATCGGCTTCGGCATTATCATCCCGGTTATGCCGGAAATTATACAAGCCGCCGATCCAGAAGGAGCGGAGCTGCATACGGGCTGGATGCTGGCGCTATATTCGGCGGTATCCTTCTTGTTATCGCCGATCTGGGGCAATTGGTCGGATCGCATCGGGCGCCGTCCGATTATTTTGATCGGACTCGTCGGCTTCGCGGCCAGCTTCTTATTGTTCGGCCTGGCATCGGGCAATCTCGCTCTAATGTATGCTTCCCGGGCGATCGGAGGATTGTTCTCCGGGGCCGTGGCATCCGTCATCGTCGCGTACGTGGCGGATATTACGCCACCCGAGCATCGCACGAAAGGCATGGGCCTCGTAGGCATGTCCATCGGACTCGGGTTCACGATCGGACCGGGCTTCGGGGGTCTGCTTAGCGTCGTTTCGCTAGAGACGCCGTTTTTCGCGGCCGCTGCGCTGGCCCTGGTCACATTCGTTCTCGCGTTGCTGAAGCTTAACGAATCCTTGTCGCCGGAGCAGCGGAGTAAACCGGCGGAGAAACGCGCTTCCCGTTGGACCGCGTTCCAAGGGCCGTTGAAGCATTTGTACGTGCTCGCGTTTTTCGTAACCTTTACCCTCGCGGGAATGGAGGCGACGCTGCAATTTTTCGGCATGAGCCGTTTCGACGTGACGCCGCTTGAAGTCGGACTGCTGTTCTTCGTCTGCGGCATCGTCGGGGCTCTCGTGCAAGGAGGCGTCGTCAGACGCAGAATCAAGAAAGGCGAAGAACCGAAATATATCGTAATCGGTCTCCTAATCTCGGCGGCGGGCTTTTTCCTGCTATTGTTCGCGCATTCGCTGGCTTGGGCCATTCTGTCCCTTGCGGTGTTCGGCGTCGGCAATGCCTTGATCCGCCCCTGCGTCACGTCGCTCATTACGCAGAAGACGAAGGTGGGACAAGGCGTAGCCTCCGGCCTCAGCTCCTCGATGGACAGCCTTGGACGCATCGCCGGCCCGCTGCTCGGCGCGCTGCTGTTTACGATGAGCGAAGGATTGCCGTATTTGATCGGAGGCATCCTGTGCGTTGCCGCGCTCGTGTTCGTGTTCCGCTTCCGTAGGCTCGACGACAAGGAACAGTCCGCCAGCGCTTCGTCCGCGAGCTAGGCTTTACCCAAAGACCGTCGATAGGCAAGGAGTTCCCTTTAGGTGAGGGGAGCTCCTTTTTTCGTTTATTTATTTCCAACTCCGACCTTAGTCTCGGCAGCCCTCCGCCTTTCGACGTGGATGCAAAACCGTCTGCAGACGTTTCTGGCGCCTTTTAAAACCTCTTATGATGAATAATGACAAACAAATAGATCCGAATAGCGGAGAAGGAGCAGGTTGGAACGTATGAACAGAATGACAGGTTGGTCATTCCGCAACAAGGCGGCCGTAGGGTTATTGGTCGTTATGGCGCTCGCCATGGGAATCATCAGTTATTTCCGGTTGCCGATGGAGTTTTTGCCCGCGGCGGATAATCCGCAAGTGATGATTACATCCATCGGACAAGGCGTCAGCGCGAAGTCGATGGAGGAGAGCGTGACGGAGCCTCTGGAAGAAGCGGTCATGTATACGAAAGGCAAAACTTCGATTTTCTCGACTTCCGGCGAAGGATATTCGCAGATAAGTTTGAACTTCGATTCTTCCGTCGATATGAAGGAGGCGAAAGCGGAGGTGGAGCGATCCATAGCTGCCGTGCCGCTGCCCGAAAACGTGATGCGTCCTTTCGTCGTGCAATTCCATACGTCGATGATTCCGATTTCTTGGGTCACGCTCACGTTCGAAGACAACGTCAGCGAGCAGGAGCGGGAAGAGAAGCTCGCCGAAGTGAAGAACGAGATTCAAGGCATCGAAGGCACCGGCCAAATCTCCGTCTCCGGCGGCGCCAAGGCGGTCATCCATATTAAGCCGGATGCGGGCAAGCTTGGCGAAGCCGGCATTCCGATTCAGTCGCTGATGGGCGTGCTTCAGAACAGGGGCGTCCATACGTCGATCGGCGAACGCGGCATTGACGGCCAAGCCGTTAGCCTAAACGTCGTGGAAGAGATCTCGACGCTGGATACGCTGACGAAGCTTCCGGTCGCGACCGGGGTTGCGCTTGGCGACGTGGCGGAAGTGACGCTTGCGAACGAAAAGGAAAACGTCAGCCGCATGAATGGCCAAGACGCGGTCATGCTTACCGTTTCGAAGGCTGCGGATGCCAATGCCGTAACAGTAGGCAAGCGCATCGAAGAAACCATCGATGCGATCGGCGGCAATCAAGAAGGCATTGAGGCATCGGTGCTGCTGAGCAGCGCGGAGTCGGTCGAACAATCCGTGAACAGCATGCTGCGGGAAGTTTTGCTCGGCGCCTTGTTCGCTACCGTCGTCATTTTGCTGTTCATGCGGAATTTCAGGGCGACGATCGTGACGATCGTCTCGATTCCGCTTTCGCTCGGCATCACGTTATATCTGCTGCAGTTGTCCGGCGTCACGCTGAACATTATTACGCTCGGAGGCGTTGCGGTCGCCGTCGGCAGACTCGTGGACGACAGCATCGTCGTCATCGAGAACATCTACCGCAGGCTGCAGAAAGAATCGTTCTCCGTGTCGCTCATTACGGACGCGACCAAGGAGGTCGCTTCGGCCATCACGTCGTCCACGATCGTGACGGTAGCCGTTTTCTTGCCGATGGGTCTGCTTCGCGGCTCGCTGCAGGCGTTTCTGCTGCCGTTCGCGCTTACGGTGACGTATTCGCTGCTGGCCTCGCTGCTCGTCGCGCTGACGGTTGTTCCGCTGCTTAGCGCATGGCTGCTGAAGGGGACGAAGGAGAAGGAGCATGCGGGAGCACCGCGGTTCGCAAAGTTTCTGTCATGGAATCTTCGTCGCAAGTGGATCGCGCTTACGGCTTCCGTCGTACTGCTGGTCGGTTCGGTCGGCGCATACGCGACGTTGCCCAAAGCCGCGCTCGACTCCTCCAGCGCTGAGAATCTGAGCGTATCGCTTCAATATCCGAGCGACACGCCAAGCAACGAAGTACTGGAGGGCGGCACGAAGCTGGAGCAGTATCTCGTGGAGCACGGCAGCGTGGAGTGGACGATGATGACCATCGGCAACAGTTCGGACGACGCCAAGTACGGCGCCGTATCGTCGCCGACGCTAGTATCGTACCTAGTAGACTTGAAAGAAGGCGCGGATGCGGAGATCATGCTGCAAGAACTGCGAGCGCAAGCATCGGTGTATCCGGGCGCGGAATTGCTGGCGAACGCCACGGACTTGATGATGGGCGGCGGCTCCACGACCGTATTCGTCGATGTTACGGGCGAGGAAGCCAAGCTCGCGGAGGCGGCTGGCGAGCTTGAAAGTTCGTTGTCGGACATCGAGGGCGTGTTGAAGGTGGAGAGCAGCCAAGAGGAGCTGAAGCCGGTGTACTCCTTCAGGGTGAATCCGGAGCTTGCCCGCGGCGCCGAAATCGCGGGACAGTTGCAGCTCGCCTTGAATCCTCTGCCGGTCGGTTCGTTGCGCATGGCGGAAGGAGAAACGCCGGTCTGGCTGCAGCCAGTCGTCGATCCTTCGACGGTTGGCGAGCTTGAATCCCTTACCGTCATGACGGAGGCGGGCGCCGTGCCGATCTCGACGGTAGCCGAGTTGACACGAAGCGAAGAGCAGACCTTGTATTACCACAAAGAAGGCAAGCCGTACTTGCGCGTAACCGCAAGCGTCGATCCGGCCAAGCTGTCGGTCGTCGGCGAAGAAATAAAGAAGGAAGCGGCCGCGCTCGATCTGACGGATGGCGTAGATCTAGCAGTCGGCGGCGCTTCCGCGGAGCAATCCAGCGATTTTGCCGACCTGGGCGTGACGGCGCTCATCTCGATCGGCCTGGTGTATCTCATCATGGTATTGACCTTCAAAACCTTCAGAGCGCCGCTCGCGATCATGATTTCCTTGCCGCTCGCCGCGATCGGCGCGGTGACGGGATTGCTGGTCTCAGGCGTAACGCCGGACTTTACGGCGATGTTCGGAGCGCTCATGCTGATCGGCATCGTGGTCACGAACGCGATCGTGCTGATCGACCGGGTCAAGCAAAATGAAGAGACGATGACGATCCGGGATGCTCTGATCGAAGCGGCGTCGACCAGGATGCGGCCGATCATCATGACGGCGCTCGCGACGATCTGCGCGATGCTGCCTCTCGTATTCGGTTCGCACGAGTCCGGCAGCATCGTCTCCCAGAGCCTTGCGATCGTCGTCATCGGCGGCTTGGCCGCGGCTACGCTTCTCACGCTTATCATCGTGCCTTGCGTATACGAGTTGTTGTTCTTCCGCAAGTCCCATAAGCAGCGTTTAGCGGCAAACGCGGCATCGACAAGATCGGAAGCGGCAGTCGGCACGGAACTTTAAGAAGTCGATCGGAACGAGAAGAAGCCGGAGAAAAGAGCGAATCGCTTTTTCTCCGGCTTTTCCATGTGCTGGTACTTCGCTAAAAGTTAGGAACGGGAGCAGGCAAGCTCGTACAATGGCAGCAGCGTCTCGTACGTGGATAACGCGTAATTCGTCAGCCTTTCCCCATCTTGGAGCAGCGGATCATCCGCGGCCACATGCCGCCCGATCAGCAGCTCGGCCTTCTGCACGTCGCGGAAACGGACGAGCGCCGTCCGCCAAGCTTCTTTATCCATCGAGCTGATGTCCGCGGCTTCTTTTTTCATATGGTCAAGCGAGAGCTTATAGTCGGCTGGCACGGTGTCGATCACGTCATCGATTCCATCCAAGTAGGCCGCGGCTATTGATTTTTTGTTAGGAACCTCATAGATCAAGGCAAGCCAAATGAACAGATGATCGTCAAACAATCCAAGCTGGAAATGGGGATGCGCTTTATAGCCGCGTTTGTTGTCGCAGATCGACAGCCAGGTGTCTTTGGGCGCGTTGACCGTTCTTCTGGCGTGTTTGGCGATATGGAGGAACATCTCCCGTCCCGTGCGCAACGAGAGTTCCTCGGCGAACCGATCGCCGATTGCGCGGAACTTGGGTTGGATAAGCGTTTGAATGCCGGTCATCCGCTGCTCCAGACCTTCCAGCCGAAAGACGTCGAAGTCGGCGCGATCGAATCCCTGGAGTAAGGAGAGAGTAGGTTCGTTATAAGTTATAGTCATATGAGGCTCCTTTGCGTCAACGTCTTGATCCGTTGTCTGAGAACTTTTATTACCACAATAGAATATATGAGATATCGAGAAATCGAAAACCGAAAT
>JAQSXN010000625.1 GCA_029256665.1 Paenibacillus sp. | reverse complement strand
GCAGCGCGTTCATTCCGAGATTTCCAGAACTTATCATTCGAGAGCCTATAAATGACAAAACACTTGCCGAATCCATAGGTCCGGCAAGTGTTTTTGTGTGCGTCGTTGGCTATAACAGCACCAAGCCATACCAGGCCAGGCCAGGTCAAGTTGCCTAGCCGCCTATCTTCTGCCGCTCGGCAAGGACCTCTTAAGCGCGTAAAGATCATCGTCCACCGCGCTCATCCGCTCCTCCAGCAGCTTTCGGGCATCGTCGATGGCCGCGTTATAAATATGCGGCGTCAGCTCGCCAAGCAGGAAGTCCAGCAGCTGTTCTCCCGCCAGCTCGCCGATCTCCTTGTCGAGCTCCGTCTCCATGTAGCCCCGAATGCCGGATACGAGCAGTTGCTTCGTCTCTCTGGGCATTTTGACAATCGTCATTGTGTACCGCCTCCCTATTCGTTATGCTTGCGCGAGCGCCTTGCGCATGTACAGGATAAATTTGGACTGGTCCAGCGGGTTCACGCCCCGGCGCATCCTCTCCGCTTTCACGTCCGGCGGGCTCTCCCGATATTCGGCGAAAGAGGTTGAGAGGATGCCACGTCCCTTGGTCATCGATCCGAAGCGGGCGGGAAAATCGAGCGACGTCGCCACCGGCAGCATGCCCGTCAGCTCCATCCTCTCGCCTCGCAATTGCGGCGGGCCGAATTCGCCTCGCATGGCGATCAGCTCGTTCATGACCTTGCCGCCATGCTCCTCCGGCACGGAGATTTTGAACGATAGAATCGGCTCCAGCAGCTTCACGCCGATCCGATTGAGGCCGTCCATAATGCCCATTGGCGTCGCCAACGCAAAATCGAGCGGATGGGTATGCCAGACATGATGTGCGCCTTCGACAAGCGTGACGCGAAGATCGGTCACCTCCCAGCCGAACAATCCTTGCTGGAGAGCCTCCGGCACGCGGAGCGCCACCTCGTTCTGATACCGTTCGAGCAGCCGCTCGGGCCGCTCCAGCGATTCGTATCGCAGGCCGCTCCCCCTCTCGCCGGGTTCGATGCGGAAGCGCAGAATTGCCCAGCACGGCTTGGGCATCGTGTAGGCGATAAATCCTTCGCCCGTCCCCGCCGGCGTCTCTTTGTAGATGACCGATGGCTCGCCGAATCTAACGTCAAGGCCGTACCTGCTCTGCAGCACTTGCGTCAGCACCTCGACCTGAATCGGGCCCATCACCTTGACGTGAAGCTCCCTTTGCTCCTGCAGCCATTGCAAATCCAGATGCGGATCTTCTTCCGCCAGCTCGCGAAGCGCCGCGACGATGGCGGGGTATCGCGCTTCTTCCTCCCACTTTGCTTGCACGGTCAGCAGCGGCACCGCGAGTCTCGTTTCCCCGGGTACGCTGCTTTCGCTGCCGATAATGTCCCCGATGCGAGCCTCGCTCCAGCCAAATACGGCCGCCACGTCGCCGGCCCGCAGCTCGCCGATATCCTCCGAACGCCTGCTGTCGATCCGCCTGATCTGGGTCACCTTCTCCTCCACGCCGCGAGTGAGGTTGACAACGGAATCGCGGTTGCGCATGATGCCTCCAAATAAGCGAACGTAAGCGATTTTCCCCATGACGGGATCGCGTTCCATTCGAAACACGACGCCGGAAAGCGGATCGCCTGCCGTTCCTTTCGGGGAGGGCAGCAACTCGACCATCGCATCCATCACCGATTCGATGCCGATGCCGCGGCCGGATGCGCCGAACAGAACGGGGAACAGCCCCGCTTCCTTCGTTAGGCGAGGCACCGCCTCGGCCAGCTCGTCTTCGTTAATGTCTCCATGCTCGAGATAATGGAGCATCATTTCTTCGTCGGCATCGGCAACCGCTTCCATTAGCGCTAGGCGGAAAGCGTCGCGGAGCTCGCTTTTTCCGCCGTTCGCCGCTCCGGTGGAGGCGCTGCGATCTAACGCCATTGCCCGCGCAAATAGCGGGACCGCGCCGCCGAACGTCTCTTCGGCGCCGACGGGCGCTTGCACGGGAGCCGCGAGCGGCGTCAGCAGACGCCGGATTTCGGAGAGCGTCCGTTCCGCGGAAGCGCCGGTCCGATCCATTTTGTTCACGTACAGCAGGGTCGGGATCCCTCTCTCCCTAAGCGCGTGCCAGATAACCTCCGTCTGCGCCTGCACGCCTTCCGCCGCCGAGAGAATAAGCACCGCTCCGTCGATGACGCGGATCGACCGCTCCACCTCGGATAGGAAATCGACATGGCCCGGCGTATCGATGAGATTGACGGTTATCTCACCCCGTTGGAATCTCGCCGACGCGGCTTTCACCGATATGCCCCGGGCACGCTCCACCTCCAGGAAGTCGGTCTGCGACGTCCCGTCGTCCACGCTCCCCAGCTGCCGTATTCGCCCGCTCCGGAACAGCATGCCTTCCGTCGTTGTTGTTTTGCCCGCGTCGACATGGGCGAATATGCCGATATTGCGCAAATGATCCGTCTCGTTCGCATTCATCTATAACCTCTCCTCTTCCGCGCTGATCATGCAAGGAGTAGTAGCCGTTCTCTCTAATTAAAGTT
>JAQSXN010000053.1 GCA_029256665.1 Paenibacillus sp. | reverse complement strand
GCCATGTTGTAGCCCACGGTGCCGTAGGGTAAGCGACGACCGGAGCGATCTTCGTCAACGTCTCGTAATCTTCCGGCGTGATGCCGGAGTAAGCGGCAAGAATGACGTCCGGGTTGGCATCCGAGATCGCCTCGAAATCAAGGCCGTCCGTATCCTGGAAGACGTTCGGCTCGGTTACGTTAAGCTCTTTGAGTTTCTTCGCCGTCCAAGGCAGCAGTCCGCTGTCGTCTTGAACGCCGTAGTTAGCGGCCGAGAAGCCGACAGGCACGACCCCAAGCGCGAGGGCCACGTCATGGTTCGCCCATTGGATCGTAACGACGCGCTCCGGCTTGCTTTCGATAACCGCTTCGCCTAGCGCATGTTTAATTGTAATCGGGTATTGCGTAGTATCTTCCGCAGCAGGCGTTTCGGTAGCAGGGGCTTCCGTAGCGCTAGCTGTCGGAGAAGGGGATGCCGCCGAGTTGTTGCCGTTGTTGGAGTTGGCGGAGCAGCCTGCCAACGCGATGATGAGCAGGGCCGAGATCCATACCGTTTGCAGAGAAAACTTGCGTGTTGTGTTCATGTGTGTACCTTCCTTATCGTGATATAGAATAGCTAGTTTCTGTGGGGCAATCAGACCTTAACATGATAATGATTATCAACGTCAACAACTATATCGATTTTGGGCCGTGATGTCAATGAATAATTTTTGAACGTTAGCGCGCTAAGACGGAATTTAGGTTGCAAAGCGTACGCTTGATTAAACATGTTAGAATAACCATTAGAAGCTGTTAGTTTTATCGTTTTTTGTATTCGGACCTATATTCGCCCGAAATGGATATTCCCGTCCTGATGAACATCATCCATCATCCATTGGTTGCCGTCCCAGCAATTCGTCGTGGCGTTCGCGGAGCTGCACGGCGATGGCAGCTTGGGGAGCATTGTGGGCCCATTCATCCGTTTGCTAGCATGGACGGCGTTCTCGGGAGCGACCTGCTTGTTCGTGTACGGCAGACAGCGATTCGATAAGTAGGGCGTTCGCGAGTAGAAGATCCGGATTCAAAAACGATGGAGGGTTATCCATGAACCGTGACAAACGGGTCAAAACCATCGCGCTTGCGTCGTGATGCTCATTGTCGTCATAGTCGTCAAGACGCTGTGGCTCCCGGATGGCATTCTGGGATTGTTCGAATAGCTTATCGTTGGAGGTGATTCCGCATCAAGAAGTGGATGCTCGCGGCGGCATGCTGCCTCCTCTTGCTGCAAGGCTGCCAGGGGAATGAAGGAAGAGGCAAGGAAGGACCAAATAAGGAGAGTGGCAACGTGGCGGGAACAATAGAAGAGCAGCTGCTGCAAGCGGCTGGCAGCGGTCAGACCGACAAGGTGCGGCAACTCGTGGAGGGCGGCGCTAACATCAATGCGCAGAATGCCGAAGGGCGTACGCCCGCGATGATCGCGACCTATAATAACGATGTGGAAACCGCCAAGGTTCTGATTGAAGCGGGAGCAGACGTCAATTTGCAGGACGGAATGAAGAACACTCCGTTTTTGTATGCCGGCGCCGAGGGGTATTTGGAGATTCTTAAGCTTACAATAGAAGCAGGCGCCGATCCCGCCATTACGAACCGTTACGGGGGCACCGCCTTGATTCCCGCATCGGAGCATGGTTACGTGGAGGTGGTCGAGGAGCTGTTGACGGCTACGGACATCGACGTCGACCATGTCAATAACCTGGGCTGGACGGCGTTATTGGAGGCCATCATTCTGAACGACGGAAACGAGAAGCAGGTGCGGACCGTGCAATTGCTGATTGAACACGGAGCGGACGTTAACTTGGCGGACAGTGACGGCGTAACCCCTATGCAGCATGCTCGCTCCAGGGGGTTCAAAGCGATTGAAAAGCTGCTGGCGGAGGCCGGGGCGAAGTAGACGCGGGAGTCTGGGAGCGGCACGCAGTAGCCGTTACCGGTCCTTTCATAGGCGTTCCGCGCATTGCGAGAGCGGCATAGTCTGTTGTATACTGTAAACCAATGAGTCAAGAGGAGGTGAAGGTAGGATGAATTCGGAATTTGTGAACGCCCAAGTAAGCCGGCTGCCGATCGCGATGGCTGGCATCGTTCATGGTTATGCGCGCGACGGGAGAAGTCTGTCCATTATCGACCATACGATACCACAAATTGCGAAGAGGCTCCTACCTTAACCTGAACGGATCGAACGGACAGGACGTGGGGAATTTTCCCTGCGTCCTTTTTTTATGGATTTGAAGCGTTGCCCGCGATGGGCGCGCCATCGATCGAAGAGAAGGCAGGACCTCCATTATGAGGAGGAACTCACATGTTAACGATAAATTGCCAGAACTTAAAAAAATACAACGCCGCCCAGCTCGTGCTGGAGAACGTCACCTTTGATCTGCATCACGGCGAGAAGGCCGGGCTTGTCGGCCGCAACGGATGCGGCAAAACGACCTTGCTTCGTTTGATTGCCAAGCTGGATAGTCCGGACGGGGGGATGCTCGCGATTAGCAAAAGCGCCCGCATCGGCTATTTGCGCCAAATACCGGATATGGACCCTGGCACGACAGTTCGAGCGATGCTCGAGAGCGGCTTCCGCGACTTGCTGGATTGCCGCGATCGCATGACGCTGCTGGAGTCGCGGATGTCATTGCCGGAGCTTGGCCCGGATCAGCTGGAAACCTTGCTCGATGAATATGCAAAGCTGCAAGAACGGTTCGAGCGGGACGGGGGTTATGAGCTGGACGCCCGAATCGACGGCGTCGCAGACGGCTTGCGCATCCCCCGCGAATGGTATGCCCGCCCGTACGTCTCGCTTTCCGGCGGGGAGAAGACGAAGGTCGGCTTAGCCTCGGAGCTGCTGAGAGAGCCCGAGCTGCTGCTGCTCGACGAGCCGACGAACCACCTCGACATGAGCGCCGTGGAATGGCTGGAGGATTATCTGCCCGGGTATGCCGGGGCATGTCTGATCGTATCCCATGACCGGTATTTTCTCGATAAGGTCGTCACCAAGATCGTAGAGCTGGAGGACGGAGAGTCGACGGTATTCCATGCGGACTTCAGCGGCTACGCCAAGGAGAAGGAGGAGCTGGTCCTCCGCCAATTCGCCGATTACCAGGAACAGCAGAAAGTCATTAAGAAAATGCGCGAGACGATTAAGCAACTGCTGGAATGGGGCCGAATCGGCGATAACGGGAAGTTCTTCCGAAGAGCGGCCAGCATGCAGAAAGCGCTAGACCGGATGGAGAAGCTGAAGCGGCCCGCGATCGACCGCAAGGAGGCGGATTTCGAGCTGCGGCTGACCGAGCGATCGGGCAAGCAAGTCGTCTCGTTCGACGGAGTGGAGAAACGCTTCGGGTCCAAGGTTGTGCTGAACGGCATCTCCGGCGAGCTGCATTATGGCGAGAGAGTCATGCTGATCGGCGACAACGGCTCCGGCAAGTCCACGCTGCTGAAGCTCATGTTGGGGGAATGCGCCACGGATGGCGGCGAGCTGCGGCTAGGGTCCAGAGTCGAAGTGGGCTATCTAGCTCAACAGCAGCAGCCGGAGAATCCGGAACAGAGCGTTCTGGACTACTACCGCATCCAAGCCGGCATGGAGGAGGGCGAGGCCCGAAGCCGGCTGGCTGCTTACATGTTCTATGGCAAGGAAGTGTTCAAACCCGTCCGAATGCTATCGGGAGGAGAATGGACGCGTCTCAGGCTGGCGCTTCTCGTGCTTAAGAAACCGAATCTGCTTATCCTTGACGAGCCGACGAACCACATGGATATCCCGTCCAGGGAAGCGCTGGAGGAAGCATTGGAGGATTATCCCGGCACGATTCTGATCGTGACGCACGATAGGTATCTAATGAACCGGCTGGCGCAGAAAATATGGGAACTGGACAGTGGGCGCCTCGCTGTCTATCTCGGAAGCTTCGACGATTACAAGGCGGAGAGCGGGAGGAAGCGGGCTGCCGCATCCAGCGCGGCGGACAATCGGCGTCTGGCAAGGCCCGGTACGGTTCGCGAGCCGAAGGGCGCGGAGCGGGAGCGCTCCAAGGTCAAAGGCTCCGCCAACGTCGGGAAGCTGGAAGCCGACATCGCGGCGACCGAACGTCGGATGGCCGAGCTGGAAGCCGAGCTCGGCGAGCCGGGACAGGATGCGGACTCGTTGTCAAGGATGGCGAGAAGCTGGGCGGAGCGAGAGGCTCTTCGCGAGCGTCTGGATGCGTTGATGGAGCGTTGGATGGAAGAGCAGGAAGGATAACGGGCGTTTCCCGTTTAGATTTTTCTTTACCAGGGAACATACATTCGGGTATGATGGAGTGGATGTATTTTCCATTTGGGAGGAATGAAAGATGGACGATCGTAGGGTTGAAATGCTGGAGAGGGACGAGGTTAAGCTAGTTGGATTCTCTATTGTGGCGAGTCTTAACAACGTGTTGGAGACGCAGATCGGGGGCAAGCTTCGCAAGGAGCTCGACAACCGCAAGCTGGAAGTCGAGGGCCGGGTCGGCGATGGCATGTATTTGATTCAGATCTACCCTACGGATGGCCATTGGACGCCCGATGTCCCTTATCAACATGTGTTTGCCTACGAGGTCCGGACATTGGACGATAAGCTTGACGGCATGGTGACGTACACGCTGCCGGCTTGCCGGTATAACAGGGTTATCCATGAAGGCGCGGAATCCCGAATCGGCGAAACCTACGACTATATTAACCGCACATTAGGGCCGCGGCCGATCGATATCGAATATTGGAGCGACATCCATTCGCTCGAAGAAGAACATAGCCGGATCGAGATCTACGTGCCGGCCATGGGCTAACAGAGACGGCCTTCCGCTTCGGAAGGCTTTTTTTTTTTGCTATAAAAGAGCCGACAATCGTTGAAAGTGTGCCTTCAACTGCGGTAGCATGGAGCAAAGGCCTAATCGCCAATACACTGGGGCAAAGGAGAACAAAATGGAGAAATTGGACATTTCGCGGCATCTGGTCGGTTCGCTGGAGGAGCTTAGGGAGCTGGTGGGCACGCCGCATGAAGCGGTCGTGTTGAAGAGCATCTCGATGATCGACGAACAGGCCAGGTCGTATATCGCGCAGTCGCCGATGGTGTTCGTGTCTTCCTCGAACGAGAACGGGCAATGCGACGTATCCCCGCGCGGCGACGAACCGGGCTTCGTACGCGTCGTTGGCGAGTGCCAGTTGATTATACCGGACCGTCCCGGCAATAAGCGGACGGATACGTTATCGAATATTTTGCGCAATCCCCACGCGGGGCTGTTATTTGTCATTCCCGGCATGGAGGAGGTCATGCGCGTCAACGGCAAAGCCCACATCATCCGGGATCACCCCGTACTCGAGGAGATGGCGCTGAGGGGGAAGGCGCCGACGATCGGCATCGTGGTGGAAGTGGAAGAATGTTTTATCCATTGTCCGCGCGCGCTTAAGTCCTCCGGCATCTGGGATGCGGACAGCTGGCCGGCCAAGGACAGTCTGCCATCGTCCAAGGAGATATTCCATGCCCATCTGAGAATTAACGGGTACGACGTTTAGCCCGTTGTTACGCGCGTTTACATCTGCTTATGAATAGGCTCAAGGCCATATCGCAACAATCAACTAACGAATGGAGACTACCCTCATCATGTCGACTTTACCAGCCTGTCCGCAATGCGGTTCGCCTTACGTTTACGAGGACGGAGATATGCTTGTCTGTCCGGAGTGCGCGCACGAATGGAACCCGGGTGCGCCCCTCGAAGGCGGCGAAGACGAAAAAATCGTGAAGGACGCGAACGGAAACGCGCTTCGGGACGGCGATTCGGTGACCGTCATCAAGGATTTGAAAGTAAAGGGCACGTCGTTGGTCGTCAAGATCGGCACGAAGGTGAAAAATATCCGTTCAGTACATGGGTTTCAAAGGGAAGAGTATTCTGATAAAATAATGGGAAATAACGCTGCAAGCGACTGGCGAAGAAACCAGTGGAATCAACCACGAGGAAGCCTGCAGTCGGAACGATCCGTTCGCCTGGGAGAAGTATTTGTGTCGGCTTATGTTTGACGAGCCTTCGCGAATGCTTTTTTTTCGTTATTAAACCATGTTGCGGAGGGATTAAAATGGCAAAACGATTGGCGGCGAAGGAAGCGGCGGAGCAGGTTTACGCAAAAATCCGGTTGGACGCGGAGACGTGGAAGCGGCGGGGGATCGAGCCGCGCTTGGCCGTTCTCTGGGCGGAAGGCGACCCGGCATCGGCCTATTATGCGAAGGCCAAGCAAAAGCTCGCGGAGAAGCTGGGGGTGGAGTTCGAGCTGCATGCCTTCCCGGCTTCTGTCTCGGAAGCGGAGATAGCGGAGCGCATTGAACGGCTTAATGAAGATCCCGCCGTGCACGGCATCATGCTGGAGCTGCCATTGCCAAGCGGCATCAAGCCGGAGCGGCTGGAGAGCCTCATCCGACCGGTCAAAGATATCGACGGGGTAACGCCCGCCAACAAGCTGGCCAACCTAACGGGGCAAGCGGGCTTGTATCCCGCCACTCCGCAAGCGTGCATTCGGCTGTTGAAGCACTACGGTTATACGCTGGAAGGGAAAAACGTAACGCTGGTGGGAAGAGGGCAGACGGTAGGCTTGCCGCTGTTCCAGATGCTCCAGAGAGAACATGCCACCGTCACGGTCTGCCATTCGCGCACCCCGGATATCGCCTCGCATCTGGCCCATGCCGATATCGCCGTCGTAGCCGTCGGCCGCGCGGGCATGATCACGGGAGAGATGGTCCGCCAGGGGCTTGCCATTATCGATGCGGGCATCAACGAAATAGAGGGAGGCCGCATCATCGGCGACGTTGCGCTGGAGGCGTGCGATCATGCCGCGGCCGTATCGCCCGTTCCGGGAGGCGTCGGGACGTTAACGACCGCGATTCTGTTCGAAAACGTTCTGAAGGCCGTAGCCTTGCAACACGGGGAGGTAACGCCATGACGGAAGCGATAACGTGGGATGGTTCCATCAGACACATGCTGCAGAAGGCGGGAAGCGCGAGTCCGACGCCGGGCGGCGGGAGCGTAGCCGCCCTAGCCGCAGCCCTGGGGCCGTCAATGGCGTCCATGGTCGCCAACCTGTCGCAAGGCGAGAAGTTCGCCCATATACAAGCGGAGATGGCGGCCGTCCTCGACGAGCTGACGGATTTGACGGCGCAATGCGAGACGTTATTCCATGAGGATATGGAGACATTCGAGCAGTACATGCAGGCGCTTAAGCTTCCCCGGGATACGGATGGAGCCATCGACCGCAGGCGGCAAGCGATCCGCGAGGCGACGGTTCAAGCCATTGAAGCGCCGCTCCGGCTGATCGAGGCGTGCAGGAAAGGGCTGAGATGCGCGCATGGCATGGTCGGAATCGCTAATAAGCAGGTCATCTCCGATCTCGGCATCGGCGCGATTCTGTTCGAGGCTGCGGCACAGTCGGCGCTTCTGACGGTGGAGATCAATCTTGCTTCCTTGAAGGATGAGGAGCAGCGCAGCGTTTATGCGGTCCGGCTCTCCGAATCGATGAGCGAAATTGAACAGCTGAAGAGCTCGACTCTGCAAGAAACCAGGCGACGAATGGCTTAACCCGGCACTCGCGGCCCCGCTCGCTGGTCAGCGGCAAAGCGCCGGCACTCGAAATCAGCTCCAATACGATTCAAATGCCTCTAGTCGCGGAAGGGCGACTCCGAGCTTTCGGGCTTCCGCCAGAACTTCCTTGGGGAATTGAGCGAACGATTCCTTCGGAATATAAGCCGTGCTCTCCATACGCTCCATGATCGCCGCCGCGACGGAGCTGCCGCTTAATACTTTGTAAGCCGCAAACGCGGTCAAGCCGGCAGGCAGCCCGAGCGCGATACGCGTAAGCGAATCGACCCTGCGTCCTTTTGCCGCTACGAGCGGCAGCATGTCGCGCATCAGAAGGATGGCCTCTTTCACGTAGCGGGGGGAGCTGTACAAATTGCGGTAGCTTCCATGTTTCAGCGCCCCCGCGGCCATCCCGGCATTGAGTATAAAATGTACCCAATACCAGACGGTCATATCCTTCTGGAAGGAAAGCGAGAAGCCCGCGCCGCGGAACAAGGCGACAACCTCTCTATGTCGTGCGCTGCTTGCGGCGCTTAGCTCATGCTCCAGAAATACGGATTTCATAAAACCGCCTTCCAAGGCGGTTTTGTTGCGATAACCGCCGCCGCCGCCGGGGAATCCCCATATGACTTGTTCAGCTGGGAGTTTCTCGGCAAATGCCGGGAGATCCTCCCACGCGTTGTTAAACGCCAAGATCGTGGCGTTCCCCGCAAGCGGCCCGATCAGGGCGGCAACCTCATGGAATTGGTCGTGGTTCACGCTAACGATGATGAGGTCGTAGCCGTGTCCGGGCCTGATTTCCTCCCTCATCTTGATGAACCATTTCTCCTTCACCGGCGTGCCCTTCAACCGCTTTCGGCCGTCCAATATATCGAGATCGATCGACGGACCGTATTCCGCCATCCTGCCCGGCCTAACGTAAAATTCCACATCGTGTCCCGCCTTCTCGAAGGCCCATCCGTATTGCGCGGCGATGACTCCTCGGCCGATCATTAGTATATTCATGTTGTCCTCCTTGAAGTTTTTAAATTAAACTTACGGTATTTAAAAACTAATATAGCTTCGAGGACGCGCTTCTGTCAAATGTTTTTAAATGGCGGCTATAATATTTAAAAATAAACGATTTTGTGGAATAATAGCAGTAAACCAAATTCGCCTTGCAGAGGGATGTTATGAATAAGTACGAAATCAGAACAAAGCTGAAGAAGGATGCCATCGTAGCCGCGGCAATGGAGCTGTTCCGGGAGAAGGGATATACGGGAGTCAGCATCAATGAGATCGCGGCCCGATCCGGCGTATCCTCGGTATCCATCTATAATTATTTTGGCAGCAAAGAAGGGCTGGTTAAGGAATGCGCGCGCATTCTGATGCGGGAGACGACGGAGACGGTACATGAGGTGCTTCGGGAGGATGCCGGCTTTAAGGACAAGCTGATGCGCGTGGTCGCCTTGTGCGGCGAGCAGCCTCATCGGCTGTTGGAGCAGAATTTTTCGCGGGAGGCGCTTCATGATCAGGTGCTGCTGGAGCTCTACCGGGAGAGCGTAGGCGAGATTCGGAGGGATCTGCTGGAAGCGTTTATCGAGTGCGGCAAGGAGGAGGGGGCAATTGACGCATCCGTTTCCACGTCGACGATTCTGGACTTTCTTAATGCCGCGGCAGGCGTTCAGGCCGGCTGGGAGACGGCGGAGGCGTATCAATCGCGGACGGCGGAGCTGTACAAGCTGATTTTATATGGGCTAATCGGGCGTTAAACGAGACAGGGTTTAGAATAAAATGACGTCGCAAAGGAGAGAACCGGCATGAAATCGGATCAACGCACGCAAGTGTACTGGGATGTATTTGCCCATTCGGCTTTCGGCTCGCAGCCCATCTATCTGGCGGCCACTGAGCGGGGCTTATGCCACATTACCTTTCCGCACGAATCGTTCGACTATTTGCAGAACGCGGTAGGGAAGCGAATTCCTGACGCCGAATGGATTCAGAGCGCCGAACGATTGCGCGAATACGGCGATCAGCTCAAACAATATCTGGACGGCGAACGGACAACGTTTACGGTTCCCGTCGATTATCGCGGCACCGAATTTCAAAATGAGGTGTGGCGGGCCCTCGTACGCATCCCGTATGGCGAAGTGCGCAGCTACTCGGATATCGCTCGCGAGATCGGGAGGGAAAAGGCGGTTCGCGCCGTCGGCGCGGCCAATGGGGCGAACCCCGTTCCGATCGTCGTTCCTTGCCATCGCGTCATCGGCAAGAACAACACGCTGACGGGCTTCCGGGGCGGACTCGCCATCAAGGAGACGCTGCTTCGGCTGGAAGGCGTAGATTCGTTTGCTTCAAAAGGACATGAGCACTATCTATTCTAATGACGGAGAACTTGAGCGGAGGCGGGCGTTATGATCGTTAAATCGTGCGCGATGGAGGATGCGCGTCATCTCATCGCGGAGCAAGTGGCGAGTTTGTCGTCGCCGTACGATTCGTTTCTGGAAGAACATATACGGAATTCCGCCTTTTTTCTAATTCAGGACGGCGCGGAAGATGTTGGCTACTGGGCGATTCACGGCGGGGAAAGGCTGACGCAGTTTTATGTGCGCCGTTCTTATCAGCGGCATGCGCAAACGTTGTTTCTTCAGGCGCTGGAGCGGCATTCGGTCAAAAGCTTGTTCGTACCCACGGGTGACGAGCTGCTCGTCAGCATGATTATGGATCATGATTTGGCCATCAAGAAACAGGCTTATTTCTTTCAAGAGGGAGAGATGCTGCTGCCAGCCGGAGAAGGCGATTCATTTCGTCCGGCGACGGAGGCCGATCTGCCGGGGATTACCGAAGTATGCGGCGACTTCCTGCCTGATTACGAACGCCGAATGGAGGAGAGAGAGTTGTTTGTGTATCGCAGGGATGACGAGTTGCTGGGCATCGGATTGGTTGAGCATTCGCATCTCATCGAAAGTACCGGCAGCATCGGCATGTTCGTAGGCGAGCCGTTCCGGAATCAAGGCATCGGCAAGGCGATCATCGTTCGGCTGCGGCAATGGTGCCGGGAGCGAGGCATAACTCCCGTTAGCGGCTGCTGGTATTACAACGAAGCCTCCAAACGAACCCTGGAACGCGCGGGCATGGTAACGAAGTCCAGGCTGCTGTACGTGGAAGTGCCGGAGCAGTCAAAGGCCTGACGCCGAGGCGTTATTCTTTCTCCGCTAACTTCTGCTGCAATTTATCTTCGTACTCCGCGAAAGCGCCGGTCGACTGCCAGCCTCGCTCGGACATTATCGATTGGTAGCGCAGCTTCTTGATTGACAATTCCCGCTGCAGCTTCTCTCGCTCCGAGCCGCTAGCGCACGCGGAGATGAGGTCGCCGAGCGTCGTCATTTCTTTGCGGAGCTGCATTTCCTCGGGGATGACCCCCGCATTCTTGAGCAACCGGTAGCTGACTCGCAGCTCCTCGGGTACGCCATCCATATCGTCGGGTGGCAGCGGCTTGCCCGCGCCGGGCAGATCGTCGAATTCGCCGTTGCGAATGGCTTCCTTGATCTTCTCCTCCGCTATAATGCGGAAAATATCCATGTTCATCAACTCCTTGGCCCCATTGTATCACATACCCATCGACGTCAAGAAGCTGGTAACCGCATCTGCGGCTGCCGGCTTCTTTGACGGAAACATGTCATTTTTTTATGAAAAAATTAACTAAAATAAATAGGCATACGGTCCCGGACGTATTACAATATAAGAAAAAGCGCGAGGGGCCTAACGAACTATGACTCCATCTTTTGCCGTATGCGCGAGCGCGATGTACCAGAGAAAATATATGGACTTTTTGCTAGAGCATTACGAGAGTCTGAATATGCCTTATCCGTTCCCGATCTCATTCAACTTTATTGCAAGTCCTTTGCTTATGGAGAAATCGGCCGTCATTCTCTGCTTGGACGACGACGGCGAAGCGGTAGGGGCGTTTAGTTACATACGGGGCACGGGGGAAAGCAATTACGAGAATCATGATGTGCTGCAAGTGCAGGTCGCCTATCTGGTAGAGGCGCTCAGAGGGACAGTGGCGTTTTTGCACGGCCTGCAGTTTCTGTCGGATTATTTGGAAGAAGAAGCCGGTGAGGTGACCGAACTAGTCTTCTGGTCGTCGCCGGATGCTTATTTGGCCCGGTTGTTCGGAAAGTTTGCGGAGCGGACGAGCGTGCAAGGGACGGCTGCGGGCGATTTGTTCGCCTATCGGGCGACGCCTGGGCAGCTTAAGGCGTACCTGGCCCGATTCGGCTCCAAGGTGCCGGGGGGAATGAAAGCCCGGCC
>JAQSXN010000624.1 GCA_029256665.1 Paenibacillus sp. | reverse complement strand
GACGATATTGTCATTAATGTTTACGTTATGGCAGCCGACTC
Organism: Paenibacillus sp.; assembly: GCA_029256665.1. Classification (GTDB taxonomy): domain Bacteria; phylum Bacillota; class Bacilli; order Paenibacillales; family Paenibacillaceae; genus Pristimantibacillus. The sequence continues at coordinate 2,507 of JAQSXN010000624.1, read as the reverse complement.
CTGCCGCAGCCGCGGAGCAGTCGGAAGAGCTGGGCGGGCTTCGTTTGAAATGGTTTGATTTTCTTACAGGCGGCACGGAGATTGATCTGCAGGATGAAGATATTGTGCGTGCCGCCCAGGCCAACGCGGCAAAGGTAACCAACGAGTCCGGCACCGGGGCATGGGATACGCTGAATAAAGAAGCAGGACGCGATTACTTGTGGGCGGATTACGGCAGCACAACCGTTTCGAGCCATATTACCGGTTCCTACAACCGCTTAAAGGATATGGCGATCGCGCTGGTGACGCCTGGAACCGGGTTGTACAAGGATGGCGAACTGCGGAATGATATTTTGGCGGGCATCGATTGGATGTATCAGCACCGCTACAACGCAACCAGAGCGTCTTACAACAACTGGTGGGATTGGGAGATCGGATCGCCGCTGGCGCTTGCCGATATCGTTACGCTGATGTATGACGATCTGAGCGAGGAGCAGATCACGGCTTATACGAACACGATCGACCGTTTTGTGCCTAATCCGGGCAAAAGATTGATCGGCGCGCCTGGATTGACGGAGACGGGAGCCAATCTGATGGACAAATCGCTGGCCGTTGTGCTTCGCGGCATTCTGGGGAGCAATGAGGCGAAAATCGCGCAGGCGCGCGACGCGCTCGATTCGGTGTTTCCTTACGTGAACGGCGGCGATGGCTTCTATAAGGACGGTTCGTTCATCCAGCACAACAATATCGCGTACACCGGAAGCTACGGAAGCGTGCTGCTCGGCAATATGTCCAAGCTGCTGACTCTTCTGTCCGGTTCAGACTGGCCGATCGACAGTCCCGGCTTCGAGAACGTATGGAACTGGGTGACCGACTCGTTCGAGCCGGTTATTTTCAACGGCCATATTATGGAAATGGTTAGCGGCCGGGCGGTGTCGCGTTATAACAACAATACCAGAGGCGCGGTATGGACGATTCTGCGGCTGTCGCAGTTCGCTCCGGCGGAAGAAGCGCAGCGTTACAAGGAGATGGTAAAGGAATGGCTCCTTGCGGATCGGTCGGTTGCGAATCCGTATGAAGGAGTGCCCATTCGCGAAATCGTGGCGCTGAAGAAATTGCTGAACGACGAATCGATCGACCGTCGCGGAGGTTTGGTTGGCCATTACACATTCGCGGCGATGGATCGCGTCGTACATTCGCGGGAAGCGTTTACGTTCGGCATCAGCATGTCCTCGACCCGCATGGCCAACTACGAAGGCAGCACGAACGGCGAACATGCGAAGGGCTGGTATACGGGCGACGGCATGACGTATCTGTACAATCAGGATGCCGGTTATTACCGCGACGGCTATTGGCCGACAGTGGACCCGCTGCGGCTCGCGGGCGTCACTTCCGATGGCAAGCAGCGCACGCCTACCAAGACGACTAGCTCCGCTTGGGTGGGCGGTACGTCGCTGGACAAACAGTACGGCACGGCCGGCATGGATCTGACTCCTCCCGGCAGCGATCTGAGGGGCAAGAAATCGTGGTTCATGTTCGATGACGAGATCGTAGCGCTCGGCGCCGACCTGACGACCGGAACCTCGAGAACGGACGGGAAGCAGGTCGAAACGATCGTAGAGAATCGGATGATCGGATCGGCGGACGAGAACGCGCTGACTGTCGACGGCGAGGCGATGCCGGCGCAATCCGACTGGTCGGAGAAGCTTAGCGATGTGCAATGGGCGCATATCGCGGGGACGTTGCCGGGGGCGGATGTCGGCTACTACTTCCCGGGAGGCTCGGATGTCAGCGCGCTGCGCGAAACGCGGAGCGGGGCGTGGAGCTCGGTCAATCCTTCGGGACCGACGGCGCCGATTTCCCGCAATTACTTGAGCTTGGCCGTGGAGCACGGCGCTAAAGCAACGGCTGCGGAATATGCTTATGTGCTGCTCCCAGGCAAAAGCGCCGGCGATACGAACGTTTACGGCGCAAATCCGGATATTCGCATTCTGAGCAATACCGCCGAATTACAGGCGGTGCAGGAGACGAAGCTCGGCATGACGGGCATCAACTTCTGGCGCGCTGGGGAAACGGAGCAAGTGCGCGCCTATCAGCCCGCTTCCGTGATGGTGAAGGAAGCAGGCGACGAGTGGACGGTAGCGGTCTCCGATCCGACTCAGGCACAAGCCAAAGTGAGAGTGGAGCTGGCCGCGGTCGCGCTGGAACAGCTGGAGGCCGATCCGACGGTCACGGTCGTTCGCACGACGCCCTCGTTGCTGCTGGAGGTAGCGACTGCGGGTACGAAAGGCGCCAGCCATACGATCAAGCTAAAGGTGGATCCGGACGCCGATGCCGACTTGCCTGTCGAAGAGGGCGTCGCCCCCGATCCGGAAGCGGTGATCCGAGTGGATGTAGTTGCGGACGCGTATGTTAACGGCGGAACAAATGCCGCGGCCAACTACGGGAATTCAGGTTACCTGAACATTCGCAATGGCTCTGGTCTTTATGACCGCAGGACGTATCTGAAATACGATTTTTCTACGCTG
>JAQSXN010000052.1 GCA_029256665.1 Paenibacillus sp. | reverse complement strand
CCGCATCAGACCAGCCTGCGAATCGGAATCGCCGGCTCTTTGTCCTATCGACAGCTTGTCTGGCATAGGCTATAGTATGGTTATTGCATTGCATCGTAATCATTACTATTAAATGTCGAAATGAGGTTGCTCCGATGCCGCAAATACGTACCGCCATATTCCGGATCGGCACGCCCCTGCTAGGGATTGGCTGTCTGATCATGCTGTATTTGATTCTGACGAATCGGGAGCTACCCGGTCTCGCATGGGATGCCGTATTGGACCCGGTCCATTTTCAATCCTTCAAAATTTTGTTTATCAGCATCGTGCTGGAAGCTTTCCCGTTTATCCTGCTTGGCGTCCTTTTCTCGGCCTTGCTCCAAGTATTCGTGACGGACGAGCTGATCCGCCGCATCATGCCGCGCAATCCCGTCGCAGGCGTATTGGTGGGCGGATTGCTCGGCATCTTGTTCCCTCTTTGCGAATGCGGCATGATTCCCGTCGTTAGACGGCTCATCCGCAAAGGCATGCCCGCATATGTCGGCATCGTCTATTTGCTGGCAGGCCCGATCGTCAATCCCATCGTGTTTTCCTCGACCTTCATGGCGTTCCGCGCGACGCCCGAGATCGCTTACGCCCGCATGATCGCCGCGTTTGCCATCGCCGTCGCGATCGGTCTCCTGTTGTCCAAGTTCATGAAACGCAGTCCGCTCCGCCAAGGCTCGGAGCAAGCTTCATCCGAACACGGGCACGGGCATGAGCATCACGCGCACGCGCACGTTCACGCGCATGGCCAGCTCGGCGACGAGACGCGACGCCAAGGCTTCAGGGCTAGAGCCTCCGCGACTTTTTCTCACGCATCCGACGAATTTTTTGAGATGGGCCAATACTTATTGATCGGAGCCTTGTTGACGGCGGTGATACAGACCGCGGTGAGTCGGGATGCTCTTGCCGGGTTCGCCGGAGAGCCGACCCTCGCTTATCCGTTTATGATGGCTTTCGCTTACATCCTATCCATCTGCTCCACCTCGGACGCCTTTATAGCGGCATCCTTTAGCGGCATCTTCGAACAGGGACCTCTGCTTGCTTTCCTTGTGTTCGGCCCTATGATCGACTTCAAAAATACGTTAATGATGCTCTCGACGTTTAAATTAAAAATCGTCGCCATGCTGATCGCGCTGACCGCGGCATTGACGCTTGCCGGCGCTCTTATTGCGGAGGTATTGCTATGACCATGACTACGCATCTCGTTCGCGCTCTGTTGCTTGCCGGATTCGCCATGCTGATCGTCTACTTATTCCATACGGGAGACATCGCCTTGTACATAGCGCCAAAAATGGAGATTCTCGTAAAGCTGTCCGCGATCGGCTTGTATGCCGCCGCGATTTACCAGATTTACGCCGCGCTTCAAGCGAGAATAAACAAACGAAAAGCCGCCGATTGCGATTGCGGTCATCCGCATAAGTCTTCCGGATTCAAAAACTTCCTCGTCTATAGCCTGTTTCTGCTTCCGCTGGTTCTTGGATTCCTCGTACCGACGGGAACGTTAGGGAGCGCGCTCGCGGCCAAGAAGGGAGTCAGCTTCAGCGGCAACGAAGCCGTCTCCAGGACGGGAACGGAGCAGCAGCTTCCCGAACAAGCCGCGGCATCGGCTTCGCCTGCCGATGCCGATTCGCTCGACGCTTTATTCCCGTACGACGAGTATACGGTCGATCATGCGGCGCTGGCCAAACGATTGTATGCCCAAGACATCGTGGATGTCCCCGAGAAACAATTCATCGAGACGTTAACGGCGCTGGACCTATACCGGGACGCCTTTATCGGAAAGGAAGTCCGGATCAGCGGTTTTATTTACCGGGAGGATGACATGGGCGACAATCGCTTTGCCGTCAGCCGCTTCGCCATGAACTGCTGTTCGGCGGATGCCTTGCCCTACGGATTGATGTCCGAATGGCCAAAGGCTTCCGATTATGCGGAGGATGAATGGGTTACCGTGGTTGGGACCATTGGTTTATCGAACTATCTGGACAATGAAATTCTGACGCTGGAGCTGTCTCGCATCGAGAGGATCGAAGCGCCGGAAACGCCATATGTATACCCCGATTTCGATTTCGGCTTTTAACGGTTGAAAGCTTGTCGGCATCCAATCATCAGAATAGACGGCCGCGAATAAGGCAAGAGGCCTTATCCGCAGCCGTCTGTTGTTAGTTAGTTGGCCCAATTCGCGCTCTTTGGCCGGTGCGGCGCATAATGGCTGTTCCAGGCCGCCATATTGTAATTCGATTCGTACAAGACGCTTGCAGACCATGTATTGGTGGCCGGCTTCACATAGAAGTCGTAGAGGATTTCGCCGTGCGTCCAATTCTTTCTGAATTTCAAGGCATCGATCGCGAGCTGCCTGAACGCCTGCACCTGCTCCTGCGTCAGTCCGCGGTCTCCTCCCTCGATCTTCCCGTCTCTGCTTTCGATGGGATGATGTTTGATGCCGAATTTACCTACCGCATTGTTTCGAATACAGATTTGAACCGTTCCCGCAGCCGCGTTCGTCAACTCGCCTTCCAATTGCCTGAATACGAAGTCGACCTGTCTTGCAAGAGATACCATTTCCATCTATAAGCCCTCCTTTATGTTTTCGACATTCTCCCCAGCTGCTTCGACACCATATGACGATTTCAAACATCGAATTGTCATTAATGGTAACATCGTCCAATATTTTCATCACCGAAAACATTTTTGGTAATTTCCGAATCTCGCTTTGCGCTAAATGGCCTATATAATTAAGTATAAAGTTGCATATGGCGCGAATTTTTATGGGTCGACGATTATAGACCATTTTCGACCTCGGTGTTATAATATGGGTATTCTAATTAAAGGAGCGCTTACATAATGATCCAATGGTACTACTCGCTTTCGGTGCGCAATAAGTTGTTGATTACGACGTATTTCAATTTAGCGCTATTTGCCATTGTTACGATTCTTACGACAGCGCTCGCCGACGGACCGGTCCTCGCGGTAACGATTGCATCCCTCGTGCTCGCGATCGCGGCTTATCCGACGGTTGCTTTCATCGAGAAAGCCATTACCCAATCCTTCGACGACATTTCCGGAGCGGCCTACCGCATCGCCAAGGGCGACTTCACCCAGAAGATCGACACCTCGGCCAGCAGCGGCGCGGGCGAGCTGGGCCATTCGTTCAACAGCATGGTGGACAAGCTCCGAGACATATTGACCGAAACATCGAACATCATCCGGCATGTTGCCGATACGAGCCGCGGTATCTTCGATAAAAACAACAGCATCAAGACAGCCATGGAGCAAGTCGCGGCCTCGGCCGGCGAACTGGCGACCGGAGCGAACGAAATATCCGAAGACGTATCGGATATGAGCACCTCGATCAACGAGATCGAAGAAAAGGTAGGCGCTTACGCCCACTCGACCAAGGAAATGAACGCCCGCTCCGAGCAGGCGATCGCGATCGTCGGACGAGGAAGAGAAGCGCTTGAGATTCAGGCGGAAGGCATGCGGCGCAACGTGGAGGCGACCGCTAAAGTATCCGCCACGATCGAGGAGCTGGCTCGCAAGGCGCAAGGCATCTCGGCCATTACGACCACGATTTCCGATATTGCCGAGCAGACAAACCTTCTGTCGCTTAACGCTTCGATCGAAGCGGCGCGCGCCGGAGAGCACGGACGCGGCTTTGCCGTCGTCGCGCAGGAAGTACGCAAGCTTGCCGAAGAATCCACGGCATCGACCAAACAAGTATTTACGCTCGTTCGAAGCATCGACGAAGGCATCCGCCTCGCGATCAACAATATGAAAATCAACGAAGACGTCGTAAATTTGCAGACGGAGCATATTCGTCAATCCGAAGGGATATTCAAAGAAATCGAACAAAGCATCGCCTTCATTACGAACCAGATTTACGCCTTCTCGCAAGAAAGCGACGCTATGCTGGAGAGCGCTCGCCAGATATCCGGAGCCATCCAAAATATATCCGCGATTACGCAGCAATCCGCAGCCGGAACGGAGCAAGTCTCCGCTTCGATGAACGAGCAGATCTCTTCGGTACAAGCCGTTGTGCAGGAGACTGAACGAATGTTGTCCATGGCGACGCAGCTTCAACGGACGATTCAAGTATTCAAAATGAAATAGAGCACAGAATAATGTTTTTATTCAGCACCCTGCATGGGTGCTTTTTTATTCTTATCCCTCTGGAATCGTAAGGCGATCGCTTTAAAGGATTATGGTATATCGCCGCAATACGCCGGGGAAACTACCTCTTACACGAATGATGAAAGAAGTCTAACGCAAAAGTCGAATAAATAATAAAGAACGGATGAACGAGCTTATGAGTATTCGCCAAGACATTGCCAATAAGACTGCGCTCGCGATCCTTTTTTCGGCGCTCTTGTTCTGCTCCGTCCCGCAAGTATCAATGGCACATGATGCGGCGGCGGAGAAGTCGACGATCGAGCCTCAAAAGCAGCGGCAGCATACCTCGATCAAACAAACAAAGCCTAGGACGCAGCAGAAAAAACAGCGAAAACGTCAGAGAAGGCGTCCTCCCGCTCAGAAGGTCGACATGTCATGGGTGACGCTTCATCGACAATACCCGAACTCATTTCTCGTTAACGGACCGCGCAATCGCAAGCAGGTCGCGTTAACGTTCGACGATGCGCCCGATCCAAGATTTACGCCACAGATCTTGGACGTTCTAGCAAGGTACCGGGTTTGCGCAACGTTTTTTGTCGTGGGGGAACGAGCAGCCAAACATCCCGAGCTTCTGCGCCGGATTGTGAACGAAGGCCATATCGTCGGTAATCACTCCTATAATCATCCCGTTTTCTCCAAGCTGTCCATCAACAAGTTCCAGTCCCAGATATGGCAAACGGACGAAGTGATACGTCGCATTGCCGGCATCTCTCCGTTGTTGATTCGTCCTCCTTACGGCGAGCTGCTTCCGCAGCAGATTCGCTGGGGCAAAGGGACTGGCTTCACCATAGTCAACTGGGATGTGGACTCGGAGGACTGGCGGAAAAACCCTTCCAGCTCGAAGGTACTCGCCAACATTCGCAAAACGCTGCAACCCGGATCGATCGTGCTTCAGCATGCCGGAGGCGGCGAAGGACAAAGCTTGGCGGGCACGATCGATGCATTGCCGGTGCTTATCGAACAGCTTCAAGGAAATGGTTATGATATGGTGACGGTACCCGAACTGCTCGGAAAACGGGCTTATCGGTAGAAAGCTCTACCGTGGACAAAGCATAAGACGCCCCGATTGCCGGGGCGTCTTATGCTTAGCATTTGCTTATATAGTTAATGCAGAATATAGACTTTAACGTCTTGGAATCCGAATTTTTGGGCTTGCTGGGTCGTTCCCGGAACAAAGATGTCGATTCTGTTGCCTTTGATCGAACCTCCCATATCCGTTGCCGTTGCCAGCATGCCGCCTTTCGGCAGTCCGTTATAATCGTAGCCCGTGACGTACAGCTTTGTGCCAAGCGGGATCATCTTAGGATCTACGGCGATCGTGCCGACCTTCAGCTTGTTGCCGAAGTAATCGACCGCTCCCCACTTGCCGTTCTCGGATGCGGCAGCCGTATAGGCCGTAGCTTTAACCGCTATTTCCGTTTTGTAAGCATGAGTCGTTCCGCCAGGGGCGGATACCGTCTTCGCGGCAGGCGAACTCACCGGAGTCGCGGGCTTCTTTTCCGCCGCTTTTGCGGTTAGAGTATCATTACCCGGAATGATGACCTCTGCGCCGATTTGAAGATTGTTGGCATCCAGCGTACCGTTTACATCCATCAGCTTCTTGAGGGGCACTTTATATTTAAGCGAAATTTCCCAGAATGTATCATTGGTCTCGATCTTATGTGTTTGTTCGGCTGCTTGCGCGCTTCCTGCGAATAGAACGGCCGCGCACGCGGCGGCAGCGGTAGTCAACATCCATTTTTTCAAACCGTTGTACCTCCTGAATTGGCAGATCCGCGGCAGCGGGATCGCGCTGCGGAACTTAGGCGATCCCATCATGCCGACGATCTTGTATTATTTGTTGCGGCGATACTAGCCGGTAAACATCTGTACCCATTCACCGTTCACGTATCCAACGCCGATCTTCGTAAAGTTCGGTTTCAGAATGTTCGCTTGGTGTCCCGGGCTGTTCATCCAATCCTGCATAACGCGCGCAGGAGTAGGTTGGCCGGATGCGATGTTCTCGCCCGCGTAGCTGTACTTCACGCCGAAGGCGCGCATCATATCGAACGGCGAACCGTAAGTTGGCGAAGTATGGCTAAAGTAGTTGTTTACGTCCATATCTCTTGCTTTTTCGGTCGCTACCTTGTTCAGAAGCGCATCGACTTGCAATGGTTTTAGACCAACCTTTGCGCGTTCCTGATTCACTAGCGTGACGACTTGGGATTGGAATTGACCCATCCCCGTACCCGCTGTCGGAGCCGGCGTCGCGGTTGGCTTAGCGGTTGGCTTGGCCGTTGGTGCCGCAGTCGGCTTAGCGGTCGGCGCCGCCGTAGGAGCTGTTGTTGGTTTTGCAGTCGGAGCCGGCGTTGCCGTAGGCGCCGTTGTCGGCACTGGCTTCGTCACGCTGCCTGGCCATGTAATTACGATGCCGTTGAACGAAATGTTAAACTTGCTAAGATCGATGCCATATTTGGAAGCGATATCGTTAATAAGCGAATAACCGATCATGTTTGCTTGCAGTTTAAAGTTGGTCTCGCTGCCGAATGCTTCCGCTTTCGGAGCGGCGATCCCCGTCCCTATCATCGTTGCGGCCAGCAAGCTTGCTACCCCAATACGAATCGGTTGCTTGTTCATACATCAATTCCTCCTAAACTTTTTTTGAAATTTTTCGGACAACCTTCCGACGTCACCTATCTTAGCACGGGGTATTAGGCCAATCATGTCGCAAAAAATTCCAGTTGATCAAAAAACAGGCTCAATCCTGCGCCGTGTCTGCATTATTAGAATCTACTCATCGGCTAATAGAGTCTGCAACCTTTTCGAAAACAGCCTTTTTCGCGCAAAAAAAAAGACCTCCGGCCCGCCTTGAACAGGCTGCTGAGGTCTTAATCGCAATGTCGTACGATTAGTTGTTCACTTTAATGAAACGTCCCGTTTCCTGCGATTCGAAGGCGCACAGAATCACTTTAAGCGACTTGCGTCCGTCTTCGCCGGATACGGCAGGAGTCGATTTCGTCAGAATGCTTGTCAGGAACGCATCGACGACGCCGCTCGTTTCTTGTTTGTCGTTCGTGGATATCGCGCCGACCTTGTGCTTCTCGACGGAACCGTTGCGCAGCTCCACGATCACTTGGTCATCCGGATGCGTGCCGATCTTCATAACGCCGTTCTCGCACCAGAGGATCGTGCTGTTGTCTTCGCCTCTGTAGTACGTCCAGCTGGCAACCAGCGTACCGATTACGCCGCTTTCCATACGGAGCACGCAGGATGCGTTGTCGTCGACTTGCGTGCCTTTTTTGTCGAGGGTGCCCACGAGAGCGGCGATTTCCGCTACTTCATCGTCAAGCATCCAACGAATGAGATCGGACTTGTGAACGCCAAGGTCTCCCATTGCGCCCATGATGGCTTCTTCTTTGCGGAAGAACCAGCTCTCCGCGCCGTCGATGCTCCAGCCGTCCGGACCAGGGTGGCCGAACGAGGTACGGAATGTCAGCACCTTGCCAAGCACGCCGGATTCCAGAATTTGTTTCGCCTTCACGTGCGGAGGCATAAAGCGTTGGTTGTGGCCTACCATCAGGTTAACGCCGTTTTGCTTAGCGGCTTCGATCATCGCTTCGGCTTCTTCATCCGTAACGGCCATCGGCTTCTCGACGAGAACGTGAGCGCCTGCTTTCGCCGCCGCGATCGACATCGGCGCATGCAATGCGTTAGGCGTACATACGCTTACCGCATCCGGTTTTATTTCGGCAAGCATCGTCTCGTAGTCTGAGAAAGCTTTGCCGCCATGCTGAGCCGCGTAGCCTTCCGCGCGTTCGATAATGGGATCGACGAAAGCTACCAGCTCTACATCGGGATGAGCCGCGTATTCGGGAATATGGCGGTATTTCGAGATGGATCCGCAGCCGATGACGGCTACACGTACTTTAGACATAGATTTCCCCTTCTTTCCATGAAAGTTTCAGATATGCGAAACCAATATTAAACGTTCATTAGAACTGGTTCAAATAATTGTTTTTCAGCCACTCGATGCTCTCCGCTACGGATTCAAGCGGCGGATTGGCGCAAGTGTCCTGCTCGACGATCAGCCATTCAACGTTAGCCTCGGATGCGGCGCCGATAATCGGCACCAAAGGCAGATCGCCGCGGCCAAGCTCGACCGTATCGATGCCTTTGCCCTTCTCGCCGGCGCGGAAGTCCTTAAGATGCAGAAGAGGCAGGCGGTCCGTATATTTTTTGATGTAATCGATAGGATCCTTTCCGGCGTACTGTACCCAGCCGATATCCATCTCCACTTGCAAATGCTCGGGAGCGATCCGATCGTACAGCGCGTCGAACACGATCTCGCCGTCGATCTCCACTTCGAATTCGAACTCGTGGTTATGGTAAGCGAATGCGATGCCTTCCTCGCGGAATCGTTTGCCGAACTGCTCGAATTGGACCAGATGGCCTCTCCAAGCTTCCGTATCGCGCGACTCCATTGGCAGCCAAGGACAAATGGCGTATTGGGCTCCGATCGTTTTCAGGTAAGCGATTTCATTCTCCAAATTAGACTCCAGCAGATGCAAGCCGATATGGCTTCCGATCGCCTTCAGGTTAAGCTCCTTCAGAAGCTTGCTCATTTGTTCGGCCTCGATATCTCCGTATCCGGCGAATTCGACGCCTTCATACCCCATCGCGGCTACTTTGCGCAGCGTTCCTTCGAAATCAACGGCAGTTACGTCGCGCAGCGTATACATCTGCAGGCCAATGCCCATACGTTTCATCATACTGCACTCCCTCATTATATAGATTTGTCATGACTTCATCATATACTGGGTACAACCTCTATCATTATATACATCCTATGAAACGAAAAACAGTTGTCTTATTAGTTTATTCTTATGTGATTTTGCTATCGACTCCCTTCCACAACCTTTTTAATATGGCATCGGAAGCCCATCTTATGCGCATGTCGCGACTTTTCTCTTGCAATCTGTAATGCTTACGGTATACTGTTTACAAATTGGTGCTTGACTTTGGGCGAATAATGAGAAGATTGTAACCAATTTATCACTTTTTTTTAATAAACATTTAAGAATTATCCCTTACAATAGGAGAAACGATAAGCCAACTGCACTTGGATTGGCTAATTTAATCCTTCATAGGATGGAGGCTGCCCCATTATGAAAACCGTATTCATGTTTCAGAATAAAACGATTCCCGTATACTTAACCGATACGAATAAGCAAGCGCTCGATAAGTTGTCCGCCATTTTGCACCGCAAGCTGGAAACCGGAAAAAACGCCTTGAAAAAATGCATCAGCTCGCTCATCAGCGTTGAAATTATCGGCAGCGAAGCGACGCTTCACTCTCTGTACGAGCGTGACACGCTTACAATCTCGCTGTATTGATACGGCCCTCGGACCGCGACATATGGGATAAAGCAAAGACGAAGCAAGAGAACTCTCTCGCCTCGTCTATTTTTTTGCATGGAATACGTTTTACGCATGATAAGTTGCGTCATGATGAGCGCAGCCCGAGCTCCTTGCCCCGATTGCCCCAAATAAACATAAACGTCCCGATCCAACCGCAGATGGAGGCCGCGATTAGCAGCGAGCTCATGGATACGTTTGCGGTCAGCGTGGTTCCCAAGAGCGGGCCAAGCGTCCCGCGCACGCCGAACAGCATGAGATGGATGCCGAATACCATCGCTTCGCGGCCTGGCACCAAACGGAACACGAACGCCAGAATGCCAATGTCCCAGATCGCTTCTCCGATCCCTTGCACGGCATTGCCGACAAGAACGGCCGAGTAATTCCCCCATACGCCGTACAACATCGGCACGACCGCGTAAGCGCCGATTCCGACCATTAGCGTATATTGGATCGGGAAGCGGTCGATCATCATCCCCGCGATCCAGAATGTCAGCAACAGCGCCGTAAAATAAGCAACTCTAGCGTACCCGATCTGCACGTTGGACAGCTCCAGCACGTTAACCTGGATAATCTGGTAGAGCGGGCTGGCGAACATGTTGCCGAAACCAGCGAACGTCGTCGCCAGCAAAAATACGCCTAACGTCTTATTCCCCTTCACGAGTCTCCATTGCTGCTTGAGGTCGAAGCTCGCCCGTTTCTGCCGGGAATCCGGCTCCTCCGCTGAGCTGACCGCCCTCTCGTCTTGCTCTTGAGAGAAGCTTTCCTTTTTCTTCGATACCTTTAACGTATTGAAGATCAATATGGATATAACGCCCATCATCGAGCCCGCGATCAGCGGACCTGTCGGACCGTGCGCTTCCGCCCAGTTGCCGACAAGATAAGCTAGCGGTATCATGACGACGCCCATTGCAACGCGCACGTAGCCCATCAATCTTCCTCTCGTCTCCGGCGGATACATCCTGGATACGAAGGCCGCATAGGCCGGCGCCTGAATGCCCATCAACAGCTGGAAGAAAATCGCGGCCGCGACGTACACGTTCGGATCAGGGAAAAAGGCGGGCAGCAACAGAAGCAGCCTGCCGATTGCGTTGGGCAATACGACAAAAGGCTTTGGATTGCCGGACTTCTCGATCCAGATCGCCCATAACGGCGAGAAGATCAATCCGACGGCCGGAGCGGCGGCCAGCAGTCCGACTTGCAGTTTATCGGCGCCCTGCTGCAGGGCGAATGCGATGTAGAACTGATTCATAACGACGTTGAACATGCTGAAGAGCAGAGTCGCGCCTCCGTCGATGCGGAAATTGCGCCATACCCTCGCCGTCATCGGCATGCCGAGCTTGATCATGTAGTAATCTTGTTTGGGGATCCGCGACATTCGTGATCGATACCTTCTTCTCTTGGTTGTCGTCGGAACGGACGGAGAAGCCTCCGCGGCGGGCAGGGTATTCTCTCTTCGAGCGACTCTTTCGATCGAATCTTACTACACAATTTTTGGTTTGTACAGCGGAACTTTGTGTAGGAATTCGCACAAAATGGCGCGATGATTTTCCCCTTCGCAAGCGATATGATAGACTGATAGGAAATAGGCTCTTAACCACATTATTGGGGGACACGCACATGGGCAATTTAGCAGTAGGAATTGATATCGGGGGGACCAAAATCGCCGTCGGCCTCATCGACGAACGAGGCGAAGTGATCGCCAAGAGCTCGCTTAAGACGGATCTCTCGGTGGCTCCGGGCGACATGCTGAGTCGAGTCGCGGATGTCGTGAGGTCGCTCGCCGCTGAACAAGGCGTCGATCTGCAGGAGCTTAAGGGCATTGGCGTCGGCGCTCCGGGACCGCTTGACACCAAGACGGGCCGTCTCACGTGCCCGCCCAATCTTAAGAGCTGGTGGGACTATCCGGTCGTGGATCGGCTCGGCGAGCTGCTCCCGCTTCCGGTCAGCATGGAGAACGACGCCACCGCGGCCACGCTTGCCGAGAAGTGGGTTGGCGCCGCGCAGGACTCGGAGCACTTTGTCTTCATTACGATCAGCACCGGCATCGGCGCCGGCATCTACCTGCACGGCAAGCTGATTACCGGCTCCACGGGCAACGCGGGCGACGCCGGATTTATGATCGTCCATCCGCAAGAACCGATCAAGAGAGACGAAGCATCCGGCTTCTGGGAGCTGCTTGCGTCGGGTACGGCGATCGCCAGGCAGTCCGGCGAGCTGCTCGGCAGGGAAGTCTCGTCCAAGGAAGCCTTTGATCTCGCCGCGCAAGGCGATCCGCAGATCGCTCCTCTGAT
>JAQSXN010000623.1 GCA_029256665.1 Paenibacillus sp. | reverse complement strand
TGGCGAATCCGCCGTGCAATCCCGAATGGATAATCTCAAGCGATTCCACCGCAACGTCGTTTGAAACGGCATTAAGCTGCGGTCCGCTCCACTTGACCGGATAGGCATCGTAGAAATTCCAGCGTCCGAACTCCTTGCCGTCCGGCTGTTGAAGAACGACCGAACCCGACTTGCGCGCCACGGTTCCGTTTATCGTGCTTTCGTACCAATTCCATAGAACCGGGGACTTCGTCATTCCTCTGCGCAGCACCAGATTGGGATATCTGATGCCTTTGGGCAGCTTATGAACATAACCGTTCAATCCGCCCTCCCGGTATTCTTCGACCTCCGTCTCCGCTTCCAATCCGGACACCTCGGAGAATCCCGCGACATAAATGCCATCGAGCTCCACCCAAAAATGGAACGAGCTGGCCAGCCGGTGAATCCGGTTCACGCCCGGCACTTTGATTGCGGCCATGAGTCACCTCTTCCCAAACACGTCGAAGACGTTTTTCTTTTCTCCATCGTCGTTCATCTTGCGGTTAATCTTCGAAATTTCGTCGCACCATCTTCGTCTTTCCGCATGCTCCATGTTCATGATGTCGTCATGGTTCCAGTGGAAGTAATAAGCGATGAAGCCGACCTCCTCGTACAGCCGATCGACGGGATAGGCTAAGAGAGGGCTTCCGTTAAGGACAAAAAATCGATCGCGACCTCATGCTCGTGATCGCACTTCGGACATACGGCGAGCACCTTCGGACTTTCCAGATCGTTAATCTGGCGGTACAGATTTTGAAGATAGGCGAGATCCGCCGTAAACAGCTTCTCGATCAGTCTCGTGTCGACATGTTTGACATCGCCGAGCTTGGTGACGACCCTTGCCATCAAGATAACGGTCAAATAGCTGGGATTGGACTGTACTCTCGGATCCTTCATCGGCAGGATTTCGTCGGCAGCCGTCGCGAGCCGCATGGTGCCGCGCCGATGCAGATTGCCGTGCTCGTCGACATAACCGCGCGGAAGTTCAAAGTCGTACTCCGTCTGGAACGCCATCGCTTCATCTCTCCATTGCTTGTAAGATTGGTCTGACATAAATGAGGAAAACAAGGGGCGCCACAAGCGTCATGACGCCGGCGGCCGGCCCTTGTTTGTCCGGTGCGGGCTTCGCGGCCGCCATAAGCCGGCGGCCGAAAGCCAAGTTATTTGAATTAAGCCGTTCTCAGCAAACCTTCGTGCGCGAATTCCAGCATCTCGACCGCAATTTCCGCGCCTAGGCCGTTGAAGGATGGAGCCGTGTAACGAACCGGCCATGCTTCGATGACTTGCCATGTAGCGACGTCGTTGCCTTCTTCGTCGAGCGCGATGATCGTAATCGTCTTGCGCTCGATCGTGCCCTCCACGCATTCTTGCAGCCACTCGTAAAGCTCAATGGAATCCGTCGTGCCCCATTTGAGGGTAATGTTGCCGTACTTCGTCAGCCCCGGCAGCTTGCGCGGGGTAGTCAGTTCGTTGCCTTCTCGGTATTCGATGACGTCGACGGAGGCGTCGAAGCCCGACACCTCGTTAAAACCCGCCTGCTCCAGGCCTTCTACTTCGACCCGGAATCTAAAATTGCGATATGGATCCGTGCGATCTCCTGCCATGGGAATCCCCTTCCGTTATTTGTTAATAATTGTATGATTATTATTCCGATCCTGTTTTTTGCGTCATGCGGAATACGACGAACTCGGCCGGTTTCACGGGAGCGACGCCGATTACGCAGATCAGTCTGCCGTTATCGATATCGTCTTGCGTCATCGTATCGCGGCCGATGTTGATGTAGAACGCTTCCGAAGGACTTGTGCCCGCCAGCGCGCCGTCGCGCCACACGCGCGTCAAGAACGCGTCGATCGTACGTTGAACGCGAGCCCATAATTGCTCGGTGTTCGGTTCGAAGACGACCCAGTTGGAGCCGTTCTTGATGGAGCTCTCCAGGAAGATAAACAATCTTCTTACGTTGATGTATTTCCAGAGAGGATTCGACGAAGCCGTGCGGGCTCCCCATACGCGTATGCCTTGGCCCGTGAATGCGCGGATCAGGTTGACGCCGGCCGGGTTCAGAATATCCTGCTCGCCGTTATTGTATTGAACGTCCAGTCCGACTACGCCGCGAAGCGTCTCGTTGGCCGGAGCCTTCTGCACGCCACGCGTGGAATCCGAGCGGGAGTATACGCCGGCGATGGTGCCGGATGGCGGAATGAAGATGTTGCGCTTGTCCAGCGGATCGAATACTTGCAACCACGGATTGTACAGCGCGCAATAGCTGGAGTCGAACAGATCGCGGTGCGACAACACGTCCTGCACTTTAGTCGCCGCGCGAGGCAAATCCAAGATCGCGAAACGGCTGCCCAGCAATTCGCAATGCGCGACGAGAGACAATTGCACGTTCGGATCCGTAACGCCGGGGATCGCCATGATGCTGACGACATCGTTGTCGATGAACGACTGGATGCCCGTTCTTCTGCCCGGACCTTCGTCGACTCCGACGAAGTCGGACGGCGACAAGCTTGCGGCCGAGCCGTCGCTTCCGC
>JAQSXN010000622.1 GCA_029256665.1 Paenibacillus sp. | reverse complement strand
CCGATACCGCTGCGCGAGTCTTCGGTTGGTATTCGCGATGCCGATCCCCCCCGAACCGCCGAAAGTATGCCGCAGCAGTTTGTCGGCTTCTTGTTGCGCCATGCCTTTGCCGTTATCGCGAACCTCGAACAGCGTCCCCGCTTCTATCCGGACAACGCGCACCCGAACCGTGCCGCCCGATGCGCGTCCCAGCGCTCCGTGCTTGACCGCATTCTCCACCAGCGGCTGCAAGGCTAGCGGAGGCAGCATGAGATCGATGCCGGGATCGACCTCCCACTCGACGTTCAGCCTCTCATCGAATCGCTCCTGCTCGATATACAGATAGGCCCGCACCAGCTTCAATTCATGGGTTAGCGCCACGAGCTCTCCCGCGTTTAAGAAGTTGAAGCTGATGCGCAGGTAGGAAGTAAAAGCTTCGGCAAGCTTTTTCATTTTGTCCGTATCGATATCGCTAAGCGCCAAAATGGTATTCAAAGTATTGAACAGAAAATGCGGATGGATCTGAGCCTGCAAATAAGCGGCTTCCATGCGAAGCCTCTCGTTAACGGAACGTTTGAGCGTCGTCAGCGACCATACCCGATATTTCAGCTCCAAAGCGTCAACGGGTTTCGTCAAATAATCGTTTGCTCCCGCCGAGAAACCGGCGTAAATATCGGCGGGCTGGCTTCTGGCCGTAAGAAGCAGCACGGGCAGCTCGGAGATCGAATGACGTTCTCGAATCGCCTTGGTCAATTCGTAGCCGGACATGCCAGGCATCATAACGTCTGCGATGACCAAATCCCATCGCCCGCCCTCCAACTGCTCAAGCGCTTCTCGCGGACTCGCTACCGCCGATATGTTGTAAGTGTCATTCTCCAGTATGCCCGCGAGAACCTGGAGATTGACGGGATCGTCGTCAACGGCAAGGATGTGCTGCTTGCCCCCGTACGCCACAAACTCCGGCGGAGCCAGCTCCATCCAACCTCCGTTCTCCTCGTGTGAAAGGAACGAGCTCCCCTCTAAGGCTGCGGAATTCTGCGATCGCGCCATGTCCGCATCTAACGTTGTTCGTTCGGCACCCGGGGACCTGCCGTCATCAAGCGGCAGCGAAAATTGAAAGGCCGTCCCCTTCCCAACCTGCGAACGGGCCGTCAGCTTCCCTCCGTGCAGCTCCGCCAATTGCTTGCATATGCCGAGGCCAAGCCCGATGCCGCCGTTGTCGGAGTGGCCTTGCTCGTAAGGGAGGAAGACGCGCGCAAGCGTTTCTTCATCCATGCCGGCTCCCGTGTCGGACACCGTAATGATTGCGCGTTGCTGCATGATTTCCGCCGTGACGGTGATGTCGCCTTTCTCCGTATACTTGATCGCATTGTGTATCAAATTAAACAGGATTTGCGTGAGCCGCTTCTCGTCCGCCATCACGGCCGGGAAAGAGTCCGGGATGCGCGAAGCTAGATTGATCGGCTTGCCTTCTACAAGATACCGCAGCATGCCGATGACGCCTTCGGCTATCGCTTGCAGACGAAGGGGTTGTGCCTGCAACATGACGCGCTCCTCCTTTAGCCGCACCAGATCCAGCAAATCCTCGATTAAATGGGACATGCGCCTGCCGATCGTAATAAGCAACGCCATATCCTTATAGCTTCTGTCATCCAACGATTTGCGCTCCCTTAGCGCAATACTTTGGGCAATATTAATGATGCCGTGAATCGGCGTCCTCAGCTCATGCGAGGTATGCGCCAGGAACTGATCCTTCAGCTTGACCGACTGTCTCAGCTGCTCGTTAAGCTGGGCGTTCTCCGCGGCGTTGCGGAAATATAATTTGAACCAATAGGACGAAAATCCGATGATGGCCGCGATGATGTCGAAAGGATAATATTCCGTATAGTTAAACTCGTAAGAGTTGAAAAGTCCCCAAACGATACTGGACATGACGCCAATCGCGGCAAGCAGCAGGAAGATGGCGCCGTTTCGGTTTCGCACCACCATTTGACCTATCAAATAAACGAACCAGACGACCGGAACGACATAAAAAAACAAGCTCACATAGGTCTTGGGGAGAAAAAGCACCAGTTGAATCGGCATCGCGATAATTAACAGCGCATATGCCGTAAACATCGTAGAGAAGACGCGGAACAGACGACGATCCGCTACGCTTTGAGAGAATATGCGCGTCAGCATCAGCATGAAGAAGGTTAACGAAACATAGGACAAATAACCCAGCTTCACCGCCCAAGTATAATTAATTGGCAGCCACAGCAGAATTAGCCTGTCATGCGATGTAATGATGGATAACGCGGATGAAAGCATCAGCAAGAAAAACACCAGGAATGCAAATTGCTTTCGGTTGAAGCTGTATAAAATAATGGCGTAAACGCCATGAAGCATCAGGATGACGAACGTGATCATTTGAAAGCCGACGGAATACAATCGGTTATTGTCTATCGCCGCTTGCGAGCCGAAACGAACAGGATCGATAATTCCGCCGCGCAGCGGATTGTCGAAGTTGGAAACGCGGATCAACAATTCGATGACGCGGGTTCCCTTGCCGGTCGGGCAAATGCTGGTCTTTGCTTCCGCCAAGGCGGCCGAATGCCGGAACGTTCTCTCCGTTCACCTCAACCTGGGATGCGGACTCAATCCGTTTGAACCAGAATCCGTAGTCCCGTTTCTCCTGCTCATCGCCGAGCATGATCGTCAGCTTATACGTGCCGGAGCCGTAAGCCGCTCCTTCAGGCATGCCCTCGCTCCAGCTTCCGGGCACCTGTACGTACTTGGGATTGCCGATAGGCTCCCCTTCCAGCTGACCGGGATAGAATGCCCATTCACCATTCAACAGCATGGAGTGGGGATTGTCGAAATCCCAATGGCTTAGATCGATCATTCCTTGCTCGATGGGAGGATTCTTCGGTATGGGATTCAATTCGTGCCATAACCAGCGAAAGCCGAGCAGCAGCACGACGAACAGCGATGACATCATCATGTATTTTACTAGTGGGTAGTCGCGAAATATTTTCATGAACTTATAATTCGACAATTCGGAGCGTTACTCCTTTTTGCGAATGCTGCGATAATATGTAAATAAATAAAGCAATTAGCCCTCGGCCCGCTTGTACCTTAAGCGTACAAGCGGGCCGAGGGCCTGTCGATGTTGATGGTCGGCCTGTCGGCAAACGTTACGTTACATCGCCTGCGCCGTCGGGCGGATAACGATTTCGTTG
>JAQSXN010000621.1 GCA_029256665.1 Paenibacillus sp. | reverse complement strand
TTCTTCGGAATAATCGACATTGTTCGCTTTGACTCCGACCTTGGGCGGCTCTGCATCCAAGTCCTTCCAACGCACGCGCTGCTCGAAGTATTGCCCGTTGAACAAGACCGACTCCGTATACGCTTTTCCCTTCGCATACAAAGTCTCGTATTCTTCTCCGGATTCTCCCGCCGCTTTCGCCATAATTGCCGCCGCTTTCAATGCGCCCAAATAAAGCGAGGCGCTCATGCCGTTCGGCCCCCACAGCTCGATATCGTACGTATTGTGATGAGGCTCCTCGAGCACGCCGGTACGCCGGGGATCCCACGTCCGAATGGCATATTGAAGACTTTGCTTCGCTCTAGGCCATAGCGAGAGCATCCAATCGGTATCGCCGCTGATTCTCCATTCCCGGTATACTTTCATGATCCCGCCCAGTTGTCCGTCCGCAGCCGCCTGCTCCAGATGAGCCGAAGGCGCGATCGGCAGCGGTACGCGGAAGCTTTGATGCCCCTCTTCATTCTGACCTTCCGTAAATTCGGTGCGGCGAATATCCCGCTCCAGATCAGGAAACAGATGCGCCAGCGCCTGCGCGTAATTCCAAACGTGCGTGCATGTGCCGTAACAGCTTCCTTCCTCGTCGAAGCAGCCTTCCCACGCCCACAATCGGCCATCATGCTGACGTAACAATGTCGGCGATTTCAAGATCGGCAGGTTTGCCGTAACGGCTTCCATAACTTCCGCGGGCAGACCGGAGACGTGCAGGCTTTCCGAGAATGTCGCCGATTGCGACCGCAACCGATCATACCCGTTCCGCCAATACCGTTCCAGCTCCGCACCGTCCGAGAATGCCCCAGCATACCATGGCTTGTAAAACTCCCGTCCGTCGGGCTCGGCGAAAAATCCGTGACGCTGGTCCGATTCGGGAACGAACCAGCTTAACCGCAGCCGCACGTTCGCGCTTTCGCCCGGCTGCAGCGACATCGGGACGTACAGACTGGCGCCCTTCCCGCCATACCCGGTTTCCTGCGGAAGACATCCGACGGCCGCCCCTTCGATTTTCCGCCACAGCGTCGTCAACGTGTCGTACCAGTAATCGCCTTGAAACCAAGAAGTATCCGACACGGCTCCGGGATGGTCGGTCGCCGCCCTGAATTCTCCGGCCGTCCAAGGCTTCTCCGTCGTACCGGACTGGACGAGAGCGAAACCGCCGTCAATGTGTTCAACGAACGCTTCCCCATCCTCGCAAGCCATGAAGTTTCTAGCGTGAAACGAATAGACAAGCTCGACCGGTTCATTCGTGAAATTGTGGAAACGGTATTCAAGCCCGGCTACAGGCAGCGAGGAATCGTCGGCATTGCCGGGAACGAACGGACTCCAGCCTGTCAACACCACTTTCACAGGTAGCCGCGGATGGTTCATTCGTACTTCAGCAAAAGGGAATTGAGCCGTGAACGTGCTGTCTGCCATTCTCGGGAGTCCGTAATTCCGGCCGTTTTGCCCGCCTGCGGCACCGCCGTGCGGCCCATGCCGAAGATCGAATATCGCGCGCGGCGGAATCGGTCCTTCCAGCACTTTGGCGACGGCGTTCTCGCCGCAGATCGTAATCGCCGAGAACGTCATCGGCTTGTTCCGCAAATCCGGCTTGTGACGGAGGGAGAAATGAGACAGTCCGCCCGTACCTTCAAGGGCGATCATTCCGGCTCCCAATCCTCCAAGCGGATAAGCGATTCTAGCATCGGAACCGTTATCGTAAATTTCCCCTTCGTACTTCATTTCCGTTTCTCACCTCGTTTCGTGAATAACTCCTATGAAGGCCAGCTTGAACCGAGTACCGGTGCACCCCGGTTCGTCACCGTGAACGACTTCCAGTTCAGCCCGGTGTTGGCCTGGCGGAAGATCGCGTGCCAAGAGCGCCAGATGGAACATGCCTTCATCCGGGCACCATTCCTGCCGGTCGAATAGATATACGCCCGGCTCTCCCTCATCGATCCGGTAACGAAAACCCGCCGAGCGCTTGCCAAAATCGAAGGCGAGCGCAAGTCCCGTCCCTTCGAACGAGAAGCTCAATTTAGCGCCGATAGCCGACGTCGTCAGCATATGATCGATCCAGACGATACGGCTGCTGCGCCGGGCGGTCCAAGGCCCTTCCGTATCGACCTTCGCGAATGGAAGCTGCGAGACGATGCCCCAATGAGCGCCGTTCAACGGTTCTGGCATAACGGTTCGATCCGACGGGATTCCGTCGACGGAGGCTAGCTGCTCGTTCCATGCTTCTTCTGTCGTTCGCAGCTCTTTCTCCAGAAATGCGATGACCGCTTGCGCGTAACTGAGGCTGCCCCGATGGGTCGGATGCAAGCCGTCGGGCAGCCATTCGTCCCAATCCATCCGACCGAGACGTACTTCTTCGAACGCGTACAGCCCTACCCAGATCGAGCCGATGCCGTAATGAACGGCCAACATCTCGAGCTCCGCCACCGAATCCGGCATGCGTCGCTCGCACATTTCCTTGTACATCGCCTGCAAATAGGTGTATACAAGCACGACATCGGCCCCGTCCCATGTAAGCAATTGAC
>JAQSXN010000051.1 GCA_029256665.1 Paenibacillus sp. | reverse complement strand
AGCCCGTTCGCCTCAAGCAGCTCCCGCACCCGGCCGCGCAGCTCGGCGGCGTCCATCCCGAACGGGATGCCGAGCTCGGAGCATCCGGACAGCAACCGCTTCAGGTGACGCTCCGGCAAATACGGCTCGCCTCCGTAAGTGCGGAACGTCTCGAACAACCCGAGACCGTACAAAAAGCCGTGATCGTATACCGAGATCACGGCTTCTCCCCCATCCATCATGCTACCGTTCAACCATACCTTCATCGTTGCAATGTGCCGGCCGTGTGGCGCAGGAAGTTGCGAAGCATCGCATGGCCGTGATCCGTAATGATGGATTCCGGATGGAACTGCACGCCCTCGATCGCATACTCCTTATGGCGCAAGGCCATAATCTCCCCTTCGGCCGTCTCCGCGCTAATCTCCAGGCAATCCGGCAGCGTTTCCCGCTTCACGATCAGCGAGTGGTACCGCGTCGCGGTGAACGGAGACTCCATGCCCTCGAAGAGCGACTTCCCGTCATGATGAATCTGGGACGTCTTGCCGTGCATCAGCTTCTCCGCGCGCACCACGTCGCCGCCGAACGCTTGTCCGATCGACTGATGCCCGAGGCAGACGCCGAAGATCGGGACCTTGCCCTTGAAGTGGTCGATCAGCGATAAGCTGATGCCCGCTTCGTTCGGCGAGCATGGTCCAGGCGAAATCAGAATATGGTCCGGACGAAGCGCTTCGATGCCCGCGAGATCGATCTCGTCATTGCGCTTGACGACGATTTCTTCGCCCAGCTCGCCCAAGTATTGCACCAGATTGTACGTGAACGAATCATAGTTGTCGATGACTACTATCATGTTTCGTCTCCCCCTTTTAACCCCTTGCTGTATTCGATCGCCTTCCATAGCGCCTTGGCCTTGCTCAAAGACTCGTAATACTCGCGTTCCGGATCGGAATCGATCACGATGCCCGCGCCCGCCTGAATATGCACGGTTCCGTCCTGCACCAACATCGTTCTAATAATTATATTAAATTCCATATCGCCGTTATAGTCAATCCATCCCATGGATCCCGTATAGGGACCGCGCCTCACGGGCTCCAGCTCCTCGATGATCTCCATCGTGCGGATTTTGGGCGCTCCCGTTATCGTGCCTCCCGGGAAGGTGGCGGCAATGACGTCATACGCATCCTTGCCTTCGGCCAGCTCGCCGTCCACTTGGGATACGAGATGCATCACATGCGAATACCGTTCGACGACCATAAGCTCCTTTACCCGCACGCTGCCGTACTTGGAGATGCGGCCGAGATCGTTGCGCTCGAGATCGACGAGCATAATATGCTCCGCCCGCTCCTTCTCGCTCGTGCGCAGCTCCTCCTCGAACCGCAAATCCTCTTCTTCCGTACGCCCTCTGCGTCTCGTGCCCGCGATGGGACGCGTACCCAGCTTTCCGTCCACCAGCTCCACTAGCAGCTCCGGCGAAGCCGATACGAGTTGAAAGTCCGGGCAACGTAGAAAGCCCATATACGGCGAAGGGTTGAATAAACGAAGCCATTCGTACAATTCCTCCGGCGGGGCGTCCACGCGGCTGCTCTGACGCTGCGACAAATTTACCTGAAACACATCGCCTTGCCCGATATATTGCTGAATGGCGCGGACGGCGTCCTTGAACGCATCCTTGGTGAACGGCGAGGTCAGCCCCGGCAGCTCCTCGACGTTGATCTGCAGCGAGTCCTTCTCCATCAGGGCAAGCCTCCGCGCGCGCAGCGCCAATGCCCGGCTCGCCGCCTTGTCGTCCTCGAACCAGGTCAGCCAATAGTCCGCCATGCCTTCCGCGCGGGATGCCGCGCGATCGTAGGACGCGCGAAGATCCTCCTCCGCCGCATCGATCTCGACGGGACTATGGACGACGCAATACACGACGGAACGTTCGTGGTCGATGACCCATAGTTCGTTCATGCGCATGAATAGGTAGTCCGGGATGCCGCAATCGTCGGCTGCCAGCTCCGGCAGCTTCTCGATCGTCCGGACGATATCGTAGCTCCAGAAGCCCGCGCAGCCGCCCAGCCACTTCGGCCCCCGTCCCAATCTCGGACCGCGGCGGTCGCCCATCCACTCCCGAACGATGTCGAGCGGCGCTCCCTTCCATCTTTTGCTTCCTACCGTCTGCTCCTCCATCGATAGAAACGCCATCGACTCCGCTTCGAGCCCCTTGCCCCGAATGACGCCATCCGGATGAGCCCCCAGATAGGTAAAGCTGCCGATCTTGCCGCTCTCTAGCACAAATGCGTACGGCGACGCGTCCTGCCATACTTCCTCCCACGAAGCGATTATATCGCCCCCGCCGGGCTGAAAAGGCAGCTCCAGCAAATACGGCAGCGTCGTATACGTCCCTTCGGCGCGCCACCCCAGCCACTCTTCCCAAGCGGTGACCATCACCTTCGCCCCCGATCCTTCTTTCGTTGTTAGCGCCTAGTATACCGAATCGGCCATCAAAAGAAAAGCGCCTGCCACTCCGAGGAATGGTAGGCGCTTCTTATACGGACGGACCTGCCGTCCGGTCGTTTCATTAGTTTTCGAAGTTGAACAGCGGCGTGCTAAGGTAACGTTCGCCGTTGCTTTGCACGATCGCGACGACGCGCTTGCCTTTGCCCAGCTCTTTGGCTACTTTCAGCGCCGCGCTGATGGCCGCTCCGGAGGAGATGCCGCACAGAATGCCTTCTTCTTTCGCCGCGCGACGAGCGTATTCGAACGCTTCTTCGTTCTCGATCGTGAGGATGCCGTCATAGATCTCGCGGTCGAGAATGTCCGGGATGAAGTTGGCGCCGATGCCTTGAATCTTGTGCGGGCCGGGAGTGCCGCCGGATAATATCGGGGATGCCGCAGGCTCTACCGCATAGATCTTGATGCCCTCGAAGTTTTTCTTGAGCACTTCGCCCGCGCCGGAGATCGTGCCGCCCGTACCGATACCCGCGATAAACGCGTCAAGCTTGCCGTCGAGGGAATTGATCGCTTCCACGATCTCGGGTCCCGTCGTCTCGCGGTGAATCTTCACGTTCGCCTGGTTCTTGAATTGCTGCGGCATGAAGTAGGATGCGTTCTCCTTCACCAGCTCTTCCGCTTTGCGAACCGCGCCGTTCATGCCTTCCGAACCCGGCGTCAGCACGAGATCCGCGCCGTAAGCGCGAAGAAGGTTGCGGCGCTCTAGGCTCATCGTCTCCGGCATGACCAGAATCGCCTTGTAGCCCTTAGCTGCCGCTACCATGGCAAGACCGATGCCCGTGTTGCCGGAAGTCGGCTCGACGATCGTGTCGCCAGGCTTCAGCACGCCTTCTTGCTCCGCTACTTCGATCATGCTGATCGCGATGCGGTCCTTTACGCTTGCGCCCGGGTTCTGGTATTCCAATTTCACGTATACTTCGGCGCTATCCTCCGGTACCAGGCGGTTCAAACGAACCAGTGGCGTATCGCCGATAAGTTCTGTAATGCTTTGCACGATTCTTGCCATAAGTGAAAAGCCTCCTTATTCCGACTAAAATAGTAGGTTTTCTGCTTATTCCATATTATCAATCTCGAGCCGACGTTGTCAATAGCCACTTTACAAGCGCTTACCGATTCCATGGCGAGCGGCAATCCGACGAGAGGAGGACCGTCACTTCATGACGGCCGCTTCGTAACGAAGCAGCAGCTCCTCCTCCATTTCGGCCATCGGCTTCGCCTTCTCCAGCGCGAGCTGCTTCCGTACCGCATCCAGCAACAACCGCCCCGCCAAGCCCTCCGTCGATTTGGTTCCCATCAGTTGAATGACGGCAAATCCGGACTCCATCTCGATGGGACCCGCCGTCTCTCCGATCGCGATCCTGCCCGCTTCGGCAAGAACCGCGCCGTCGTAGAACGGATCCTCGTCTTCGATATACCCCAGATCCCCGCCGGCGTTCTTCGTATATTCGTCGAGCGAATGCGCCTGCGCCAATTCCGCGAACGATTGCCCGCCAGCCAGCTTGTCCAAGACGCTTTCCGCTTGCTTGCGGGTTTCGGTCACGATCCAGCGGAGATGGTATTCCGACTTGGGCGCGAATTGCTCCGGATGCGCTTCTATGTAGGCCTCCGCTTCCTCATCCGTGACCGTCACCGTGCTGACCGTTATCGACTCCAGCAGCAGCTTGTACCGCATGTCTTCGAGCACCTGTTTCCTGCTCAGGCCGAGTTGCTCCTCCATAACGGTAAAAAACCGCTCCTCGCTTTCGTAGCCTTCGGCAGACGACGCCAGTTCGCGGTCCATTTCCTCTTGCGTAATCTTGATGTCTTTGTCCGCCGCTTCCAGCTCCATCGCTTCGCGCAGCATAAGCGTGCGAAGCACGGCATCGCCGTATTGCTCGTACAGCTCCTCGGTCAGCTTTCGCTTGGTGATCGTGATGCCGCCTACCGAAGCGACGACTTCGTCGCCCGGCTGAACGGCATCCGGACCTTCGCCATCCTCGATGGAAGGCGAGGGATCCGCCCCTCTGCCGAACGCTTGCGGCCACATCTTGATCAACACGGCCCCCGTCAACGCAATCAGGCAGATCGCTTGAAGGATGACGACGGCCTTCAGCACTTCTCCTCTTTTCATGGTTCCCTCGCGCCTCCGGTTACTGGACCGGCTTAGGTTTTGCCTGCTCCAGCAGCTGCTTCAGCTGCGCCTGACCGAAGGTGAACACCTCGTTGCAGAAGTGGCAGACGACTTCCGCTTGCCCGTCCTCGTCGATAATGCTTTGAATTTCCTGCTGTCCCAAGCTGATCAGCGTCTGCTCGACCCGCTCGGCGTTGCACTGGCATTTAAAAGCCAAATCCATCGTCTGATGGATGACGACGTCGTCGCCGACGACCCATCTCAGCAGGCTCTCCGGCGTTTCCCCTTGCGCCAGCAACGAAGTGACGGGCGGCATCGCTCCGATGGCTTGCTCCAGACGCGTAATCTCGCCGTCGGTCAGTCCCGGCAACAGCTGCACGATATAACCGCCGGCATGAATGGCGGAGTTGTCGCTTTCCACCAGCACGCCTACGCCAACCGCGGAAGGCGTCTGCTCGGACACCGCGAAGTAATACGTGAAGTCCTCGGCCAGCTCCCCCGAAATAATCGGCACGCTCCCGCGATACGGCTCCTTGAGTCCCAAATCCTTGGTAACGTGCACGAAGCCGCTGGTGCCGACGGCGCCGGCCACGTCCAGCTTGCCGCGTTCGTTGCTGCCATGATGCGCCTGCGGATGCTCGACGTATCCGCGCAGTTCTCCGTTCGCGTTGGCGTCCACGACGATCTGGCCGATGGGGCCGTCGCCCTTGACCTGAATCGTCAGCTTCTCCTTGCCCTTCAGCATGGCGCCCATCATCGCGCCGACGGACAACGTCCGGCCAAGCGCGGCGGTTGCCGTGGGGAACGTATCGTGACGACGGCGCAGCTCCTCCACCAGATTGGTCGTCCGGCAAGCGAATACGCGGATCTTGCCGCCCCACGCCGTGCCGCGCACCAAAATATCGCCTGCTTGTCCTTGCCCTTGTTCCATTATTGCCCCTCCTGATTCCGTTCGTAAATGATTCGGAGACCTTCCAGCGTCAGTAGAGGATCCACTTCTTCTATTGTATCCGATTCGGCGGCGATTAGCTCCGCCAGTCCGCCGGTCGCGATGACTCTAGGATTCACGCCGAATTCGGATCTGATTCTGCCCACGATGCCGTCAACCTGCCCCGCGTAGCCAAAAATAATGCCAGCCTGCATCGACGTCGTCGGATTGCGCCCGATGACGCTCTTCGGCTTCGCGAGCTCGATGCGCGGCAGCTTGGCCGCCCGCTGGTACAGCGCTTCCGTCGAGATGCCGATGCCCGGCACGATCGCGCCGCCCAAATAATTGCCGCCCTCGTCGATATAATCGAACGTCGTCGCCGTGCCGAAGTCCACCACGATAAGCGGCGTTCCGTACTTCTCGATGCCGGCCACGGAGTTGACGATTCGGTCCGCCCCCACCTCGCGCGGATTCTCGTAGCGGATGTTCAGTCCCGTCTTCACGCCCGGACCGACGATAACCGGCGCCTTGCGCACGTATTTGAGGCAGAGCTGCTCCAGCGTCCGCATGAGCGGGGGAACGACCGAGGATATGATGACGCCTTCGAGCTGCTCCGTCTTGATGCCCGCGAAGCTGAACAGATTATGCATGTTGATGCCGTATTCGTCCACCGTTGCGGACCGGTTGGTGCTGAGACGCCAGTGATGCAAAAGCTCCTTGCCCTTATAGACGCCAATAACGATGTTTGTGTTGCCAACGTCGATGACCAAAATCATTGCGCCGAACCGCCCTTCTTCTCGCCCAGATCCAGACTGATGTCCAGCGCGTTGAACGAGTAGGTGAGCCCGCCGACCGAGATGACGTCGACGCCGCAAGCTGCGATGCCGTGAATGGTATCCAGATTCACGCCGCCGGATGCTTCCACGATAACATGAGGAGACCTGCTCTTGATGAGCTTAACCGCTTCCGTCATGCGGCCGTTATCCATATTGTCCAACATGATGATATCCGCGCCGCAAGCGAGCGCTTCTTCTACCTGTTCGATCGATTCCGTCTCCACTTCGATTTTCATCGTATGCGGGATGCGGCCGCGCGAAGCTTGGACGGCGGCCGTAATGCCGCCCGCTCCTTTAATATGGTTGTCTTTGATCATGACTGCATCGTACAGGCCGAACCGGTGGTTCGCGCCGCCGCCGACCCGGACCGCATACTTCTCCAGCACGCGGTGGCCCGGCGTCGTCTTGCGGGTGTCGACCAGCCTTGCCGGGAGACCTTGCAGCTTCTGGACAAAAGCGTTCGTTTTGGTCGCGATGCCGGACAGCCGCTGCATGAGGTTGAGCGCAAGACGCTCCCCCGTCAGCAGGCTATGCGTGCTGCCTTCAACTTCTATAATCACGGTTCCCTTCGTCACCGGGTCTCCGTCTTGGACCAAAGCCGTGAAGACGAGCGCCTTGTCGACAACCTCGAATACGAGCTTCGCCACCGGAATGCCGGCGATGATCCCGCTTTCTTTTACATGAATGACGGCCTTGGATTGCGACTCCGGGGGAATCGTCGTCTCCGTCGTAATGTCGCCGCTCCCGATATCCTCGGCCAGCCAGCCTCTGATCTGGCTTCGCAGCGCCTCGTCATAGCCGCCGGTGGTCCATTCAAACATGTTCAATCCGCTCCTCGGTTATGCCTTGTGTATGGTGTAGAATCGTATGCTTGCGCCATACGAGATCGTCCTTAGCAGGGAAGTCCTCCCGGTAATGCGCTCCGCGGCTCTCTTCCCGCTGCAGCGCGGCTTCCGTCGTGAGAAGCGCGCAGGTGAGCAGGTTGGCGAATTCGAATTGCTCCCGCTCGGTGAGCGTTGCCTGGAAGATGGGCAGCTGCCGTCTTAGCTCGTCGAGTCCTTTGCGCAAACCGATTTCGTCGCGGCGAAGGCCGGCGTAACGAACCATGACCTTTTGCAGCTTCAGCCTGCGCTCCACCACCGCTTGCATGGAGACGGAGCTGCGAACGACCTTGTTCACGACGCGCGGCTGCACGTCGAGCGGTCCCAGCTCCTCGATACGCTTGATGATGCGGCGGCCGAAGACGATCGCTTCGGACAACGAGTTGCTCGCCAGCCGATTGGCGCCATGAACGCCCGTCGACGATACTTCGCCGCAAGCGAACAACCGTTTGATATTAGTCTCGCCATTGAGATCCGTCTTTACGCCGCCCATCATATAATGCATGGCAGGCGCGACGGGAATCCAGTCCGAGGTCAGATCGAGACCGTACGTCAGACAGGTTTCGTATATGGTAGGAAAACGGTGCTTCACCATCTCCGCCGATTCGTGCGTAATGTCGATGTAGACGAAGGTCGATCTCGTTTCCTCCATTTCGCTCACGATCGCCCTTGCGACGACGTCGCGCGGCGCCAGCTCCAGCTGCTCATGGTATTTGTGCATGAACCGCTCGCCCCTAATATTCCG
Source organism: Paenibacillus sp. (assembly GCA_029256665.1). Lineage (GTDB taxonomy): Bacteria > Bacillota > Bacilli > Paenibacillales > Paenibacillaceae > Pristimantibacillus. The sequence goes on along the minus strand of JAQSXN010000051.1, from coordinate 3,946 downwards.
CAGCACGGCGCCTTCGCCGCGCACGGCTTCGGAGATCAGGAATCTTGGCGCGCCGGGATAACAGAGCGAGGTAGGATGGAACTGGATAAACTCCGGGTCCCGGATGTAAGCGCCTGCGCGGTAAGCCATGGCAACGCCGTCGCCGGTCGCGACTTCGGGATTGGTCGTGTAGCGATACAGCTGCCCGGCTCCGCCCGAGCATAGAATGGTCGCCTTGCCTCGCACGTATAGACGCTCGCCGCTCGGCTTCTGCACGATCGCGCCGCAGCAGACTCCATTCTCTGTGACCAGGTCGATAACGAAATGATCGTCCCACACTTCGACGCCCGGCGTGGACATCGCCGTCTCCGAGAGCGCTCGCACGATTTCGTAGCCCGTCGCGTCTCCATTGGCATGAAGAATGCGCCGCTGGCTATGCGCGCCTTCCTTCGTGAGCGCGAACACGCCGTTCTCGAGATCGAATTGCGTGCCCATCTTGATCAAGCTGCGAACGCCCTTAGGCCCCTCGTGCACGAGCACGTCGACCGCATCGTCGTCGCATAGTCCGGCGCCCGCGATCAACGTGTCTTGCCGATGGTAGGCAGGGGAGTCTTCCTCCGAAATAACCGCGGCTATGCCGCCCTGCGCGTAGCGCGTATTGCTGTCGAGCAGCGATTTTTTCGTAATCATCAGCACCGAATGCCGTTCGCTCGAGCGTATAGCGGTAAAAAGACCGGCAATGCCGGCCCCGATGACAATGACATCTTTCTCTACGACCGGCAGCTTATCCAGCTCCACGTCGACGAGGTATCTTGGAATCATTAGCGCGCCTCCTGATACAAGCATCATAAGCTTAACCTTGCTCACGCTCCCCTATAAGAGAGCAGCGCATGTTACTTCACCAGCAGCATGCGCTCGAGCGACTTCCGGGCTTGGTCCGCGACATGCGGCGGCACGTAAATTTGAGGCTGCATCGTCTCCAGGCACTTGACGAGCTTCTTCAAATTGTTGACCTTCATGTTGGGGCAGACCAAATATTTGGACGCGAAATGGAACGACTTGTTCGGGCTGTCCAGACGAAGCTGGTAGCCGGTTCCGTCTTCCGTGCCGACGATGAACTCTTGGCAATCGGATTCTTTGCAATATTTGATGATGGCGGTCGTGCTTCCCACGAAGTCGCCCAGCTCCACGACCTCGGGCCGGCACTCCGGATGCACGACGAATTGCGCGTTCGGATACTTGGCTTTCATCTCTTCCACGTCTTTGACGGTGAGCATGTCGTGCGTGTTGCAGTACCCTTCCCAGATGATCATCTTTTTGTCGGTGTTCTGCTGCACGTAGTGGCCCAGGTTCTTGTCCGGCACCCAAATAACCTCGTCGCCTTCCACCGAGTTGACGACTTTGAGGGCATTGGCCGACGTACAGCAAATATCCGTCTCCGCCTTGATCTCGGCCGACGAGTTGATATACGTGACGACCGTCGCGTTAGGATGCTGCGCCTTCAGCTTGCGCAGGCCGTCGACGTTCACCATATCCGCCATCGGGCAGCCCGCTCGTTCGTCGGGAATGATAACCGTCTTGTTAGGCGCCAGAATCTTTGCGCTTTCGCCCATGAAGTGAACGCCGCAGAACACGATAACGTCGGCATCCGTCTGAGCGGCCTTCTGCGCCAGCAGGAACGAATCGCCCCGGAAGTCGGCAACTTCCTGAATTTCGTCGCGTTGATAATAATGAGCAAGAATGATGGCGTTGCGTTCCTTCTTCAATTGCATCAGCCGTTCGCGCAGCTCGCGGTTTTGTTCCGCCTTGCGTTCCAGTGCCAGTGCTTCCACGATAGATCCTCTCCTCTTGTGAGGGATGGGTTCTTCGGCGCTCTTGTTGTCGCCCTGCCGCATATCCCGCGGCTCCTGCTGCGCCACCCTCGTCGCCCGTCCCATTCCGTCCTTGTATACATCATGCGGATATCCGCGTTAAGCCAGCGTGCCCTGCTTCTTTAAATACGTAACCATTACTCTTGAAAGGCGACCCGCCTAATCCGTTTCGACCGACTTTGTGAATTGATGCACAAACTATTCGACTACATTACCTTTAGTTTGACCCAAAGGGTGATTTATATCATTGACGCGTCTTAGACAACCCCTACGCATGGTTGTTTAATTAAGATTTAATTTACACTTGACAGAGGGGTCTGTCAATGGAGGATTACCATGATTGAGCGCTCTGACGGCCCAATTATCGCGTTGACGCCGTATTTATTCGATCATAGGCTTCGAATGCTTCGGATTGCTGGGTTTCAGACTATGAAATGGGGCAACGTAGAAAAAAGAAGCTCGCCAAAAAGGCAAGCTTCTTGCTCGGCGCACCAGTTACGCTTAAAACGCCAGATTTAATTGCCATGTCACGCCAAAACGATCGCCTACCCAAGCGAACTTCTTGCTGAAGCCATAGTCGCCAAGGGGCATGAGAGGACCTCCGCCTTCGGCAAGCTTGCCGTATAACGTATCGATTTCTTCTTCCGATTCGCAGTGGACATAGATCGAGATGGCCGGCGTGAACGTAAAGTCGTGCTTGATGTTGCTGTCGATGCACATATAGGTTTGCCCCTTCAGCGTAAACGAGGCATGCATGACCGAGCCTTCGTTGCCCGGCCCTTCGGGACCGTACTTCGCGATGCTGACCACCTCGGAATCATCGAACAACGATACGTAGTAATTCATAGCCTCTTCGGCTTGTCCGTCGAACATGAGAAACGTGCATATTTTTTGCATGGTTATCTCCCCTTACTTATTCGAAATAATGTTGCAAGTTACTCATTCGCCTCGGCTTGCGCATCCGATTCCAAGAGCTGCTTCAAGCCTTCGAACATCAGGTTCCAGCCATGCTGCGAGCCGTCGTGGTACTCCTGCATCGCTCTTTCGATCTCGGCTTCCCTCCAGCCTTCTTCGTGCGGGACGCGGATCACCTGGGTGAATGTCATTTCGCAGCCCTTGCCGAGCGGCTTGATTACGACGGTCAGCGTGTCCGCCGAATCGTTGAACTGCGGCATGCGGAACGTAAGAACCAGCTTGCGCGGAGGCTCGATCTCCAAATACTCTCCGATCGCACGGTACTCGACGCCGTCCCGGATATCGATGATTTCCCAAGTCCCGCCCACGCGAGGGTCGCATGTCGCGAGCTTGTTCGTCGCTTCGAGCGTCATCAGCCACTTTCGCATCATCTGCGGATTGAGCCAGGCATCGAACAATCGCTCCGGCTTAACGTCAAACTGTCGGACCATGGTTAGCGTTGTATAAGAAGCATGGTCATTCATTGTTTCGTCCAACTTCTCTCCTCCCCATTAATGTTCCTCGTTCTTCGCCTTGATAAGCTCTTGCTCCAGCGCGTCGAACCGCGTGCTCCAGAATTGCTCGTAGAACTGCAAGTACCTTGTCGCGCGCGCCAGCACGCCGGAATCCAGCTTGCAGGTATGCGTGCGTCCTTGCACGGTTCGCCGCAGCAGACCCGCATGCTCCAGCACTTTAATATGCTTGGATGCGGCGGCGAGCGACATGTCGAACGGAGCCGCGAGCTCCGTCACGGTGCGCTCCTCTTGCGCCAGCATACGTACCATGCCTCTTCGCGTCGGGTCGGATAATGCGTGAAAGATGCCATTCAGTTGTTCTTCGTCATTTAGTTGTTCAACCATGTGGTTAAGTATACACTCGTCCCCTCCATTAGTCAACCAATCGGTTGAATATAAAACGATCAGTAAAACCGAAAAGAGACCGGAGATGCCTCCGGTCTCAAAAATTCGACGAATATATGCCCGTCATCGCCGAGCGGGATCGTATGGCTGTCCAAGCGCCGACGGCGCGCTGGAGCGTCCGACCGCCGCCGCAAGCACGACCAAGGTAAGGACGTAAGGAAGCATATAGAAAACTTCCGTCGGGATGTCCTTCGACCAGTCGAACAGCTGCGCGAAGTTGCG
>JAQSXN010000050.1 GCA_029256665.1 Paenibacillus sp. | reverse complement strand
GTGCTGGAGGATATCAGGCTCGCGGCCGTATGCCGCGAGCTGTCCGAAGGCGCGAAGTCGATCGAGGAGATCGCGAGGGCGACTGGTTTCTCCACCAGCAATTATTTGCATGCCGTCTTCCGCAAAGTATACGGCATGACACCATCCGAATATCGGAAACAAACCAATCCAGGAGGCTAAAATTATGTCCAAAACGTACAAGCTAGCCATTATCGGCTGCGGAGGAATCGCGAACGGCAAGCACATGCCGAGTCTGAAAAAGCTGAACAACGTCGAAATGGTCGCATTCTGCGATATCGTAGAAGAACGCGCCGTCGAAGCGGCAGCCAACTACGGCGCCGAGGGCGCCAAGGTATATACGGATTACACGGAGCTTCTGCAAGATAAGACGATCGACATCGTTCATGTATGTACGCCTAACGATTCCCACGCCGATATCGCGATCGCGGCGATGGAAGCCGGCAAACACGTCATGAGCGAAAAGCCGATGGCCAAAACGGCGGCCGACGCCGGCCGCATGCTGGAAGCCGCTAAACGTACAGGCAAGAAGCTGACCGTCGGCTACAACAACCGTTTCCGTACGGATAGCCAGATTCTGAAGCAAATCTGCGAAGCAGGCGAGCTGGGCGACGTTTATTACGCGAAGGCGCATGCGGTTCGCCGCCGTGCCGTTCCGACTTGGGGCGTATTCCTGGACGAGGAGAAACAAGGCGGCGGCCCGCTCATCGACATCGGCACGCACGCGCTTGACCTCACGCTTTGGATGATGGACAACTACAAGCCGAAGGTTGTGCTGGGTCAATCCTTCCACAAGCTGTCCGGACGCGAGAATGCCGCGAATGCTTGGGGGCCTTGGGATCCTGCTCAATTCACGGTCGAGGATTCCGCATTCGGCATGATCGTCATGGAGAACGGCGCGACGATCGTACTGGAGTCCAGCTGGGCGCTGAACACGCTTGAAGTCGACGAAGCGAAGTGTACGCTGAGCGGAACGGAAGGCGGAGCCGACATGAAGGGCGGCCTTCGCATCAACGGCGAGCAGCATAGCCGTCTGTTCACGAAGGAGATCGATTTGAACGCCGGCGGCGTAGCTTTCTACGAAGGCAAATCGGAGAAGGACTCCGATCTGGAGATGAGACTGTGGATCAAAGCGATCGACGAAGATACCGATCCGGTCGTGACGCCGGAGCAAGCCTACGTCGTTTCCCAGATTCTCGAAGCGATCTACGAATCGGCCAAAACGGGCAAAGCGATCTACTTCTAATATGGAATATTGAAAAGGCAGGGAGCGTCCGCTCCCTGCCTTCTTTCATTTCTCGCCGAAGTCATCCGGTCCGAAGACTTATGATTCGCGATTACAGCTTCATGGGCTCTCCCAAATGATTAACGAAGAACTCGCCTTCTATTTCTCCCCGCTTTCGCTCGGCGAGGTCCATAATGCCCGCAGCGGACTCGGAGGCTTCGCCCGGCGCCGCGTTGCCGCCCATGTCCGTCTTGATCCAGCCTGGGTGAACCGCGTACACCGCATACCCCTTCCGTCCGTACGCCGATCGCAGCTGCGCGGTAAACATGTTCAGCGCGCTCTTGGACAACGCGTAGCCGTAATCTCCGGCATATGCGCCGGCCATGCTGCCCGCTTCGGAGCTGATGTTGATGATCGCTTGCCCGTTACCCTTGCCAAGCAATGGAACGCCGTATTTCAGAACCAACATAGGGCCGTAGAGGTTCGTTCGGATTTGCCGATCCACGAGCTCAAGCTCAAAGTCTTCCAGCTTCTGATCTCTGCCGAGAAGGATCGCCGCGTTGTTCACGATGACGTCGAGCGCTTCGATGCGCCCACCCAGCTTTTCAAATGCATTCTTGACCGAATTCTCGTCCGTCACATCGAGCTGCAGCACATGCACTTGCCCCGGATATTGTTCCTGAAGCGCTTGCAGCTTCTCGCCCGAACAATTTGCGTCGCGCGCGCCGGCCCACACCTGATACCCTCTTGCCGCGGCTTCGGCCGCAAGCTCGCTGCCTAATCCGCGATTCGCTCCCGTAATTAGAATATTTCTCATGATCAACCACTCCTATCTGTCGTTCTCTAGCAGTTCTAACATCACCTTAAGCGGCTCGAACGTGTCCATATACGCGTAACGTCCTCCGGTGTATTCGCCTTTTTGAAGGAGCTTCATGCCATCCTTCTCCATCAACATGATCTTATCCTTCATTCCTTCGATGACGAGCGCGATATGATGCACGCCTTCCCCACGTTCGTTCAGGTAGTCGCGCCACGTGCTTGGTCGTTCATCCGGTTCGATCAATTCCAGCTGCAGGGATCCCATATCAAAAAACGCAAGCTTCGCCCGCGCCTCGGACGGCTCTCCCAAGTATCGCGTCATGGCTTTGTCAGCGGGATCCGTCCAGAACCAGTCCGGTTTCTCAACGCCGAAGAAGCTCGCGTAAGCGGCGGACACCGCTTCGATATCGTGGACAACCAGACCAATCTGGGTAATCGTTCGTGTTCCGAGCACGTTGTGATCCATCTCGAACAACTCCTTTTCATAGCTAGACGATTTTTACGATAAGACAGCCATTCTCCCATTCCGGAATATATTGCCTCTTCTATCGTATCAATCCTTGTCCGAGAGAGTCAATGCGAACCCGGGAAGTTGTCAATCAGCTTGCTCCAATCCTCCGCCATCCCGGTCTCCGTCAACAGGCATTCGTCGAGCGAGCCCGTCAACTTCCCCTTGTCCAGCTTGATGCCGATGAGCACCAGCCTCGACGCGCGGTCGCCAAACACGGGATCCCAACGGCCCGCAACCTCCTTTACCTTGTCAAGTCGTTACCAACATAATCGTTCCGTTCCAAATGAAAGGGCCGAGCGAAGTTTTCGCCCGGCCCTCTTGATCAACCTTCTACTTTTACGGCGTCGCGCTGCGCGATCAGCGACAGCTCGGCCGCTTTGAACGTATGCTCCTGCGTCATCGCGTTCTCCGTACCGTTCAGAATATCGAGAATCAACGCTCCGAAATACGGGAAGCCGACTTTGCCGCCCAGCTTCATATGCCGCTCGCCTTCTCCGTTGACGAGATACAGCTGGTCGCCTTCCGACTCTCTGCCCACGTCGATGTATTTGCGCAGCTCGATATAACCTTCCGTACCTAGAATAAGCGTTCGTCCGTCGCCCCATGTGCCGAGTCCGTTCGGCGTCAGCCAGTCTACGCGGAAGTAGCCTGTCGCTCCGTTCTCACCGATCAGCGTCATGTCGCCGAAGTCTTCGAGCTCGGGATAATCCTTCGAAGCGTAATTGGCAACCTTGCTGCCGGCAACCTTGGCGTCCTTATTACCCGTGAAGTATAAAAACTGTTCGACCTGATGCGAACCGATATCGCACAAGATGCCGCCGTATTGCTCCTTCTTGAAGAACCAGTCGGGACGCGATGGCGCGTTAAGGCGATGCGGCCCAAGCCCGATCACTTGCACGACGCGGCCGATCGCTCCTTGCCCGATCAGTTCTCCGGCATAGATCGCGCTCTCCACATGCAGACGTTCGCTGTAATAAACCGCATATTTTTTGCCGGTCTCCGCTGCCGCGACGCGCGCCTCTTCCAATTGTTCAAGCGTCGTGAACGGCGCCTTATCCGTAAAATAATGTTTGCCGCTGCGCATCACGCGCACGCCGAGCGGACCGCGCAGCGACGTGATCGCCGCAGCCGCGACGAGTTGTACGTCGCCATCCTCGAGAATCGTCTCCAGCGAAGCCGCGACGGATACGCCTGGGTACTTCTGCGCGAACGCTTCCGCTCTGGACGCATCCGCATCGTATACCCATTTCAGCTCGCCGCCGGCTTCGATCAAGCCGTTGCACATGCCGAAGATATGGCCGTGATCCAGGTTCGTTGCGGCAAATACGAATTCGCCCGGAGCGACTACTTGCTTAGACTCGCCCTTGGGGGCGTAGTTCATGCCATCGGATTTACTCATGCGATAACCCCTTTCCGGTTGTTCGATTCCTTGATTTTTTGCTGCAGGAATTGGTAGTACAGCTCTTCGTCGATCGGAAGATCGACCCAATTATCCGTCCAAGTCGACAGATGCATCGCGTTTGAGAGCATCAGTCCTTTGATGCCTTCCGCTCCCGGAGCGATTAGCTCTTCGCCATGGAGAATCGCGTTCGCGAAGTTCTGCATAATGCCTTTATGATCCGGATTGGTGCCATGGATCGGAATCTCGCATTTCCAGCATTCCGGCGCGCCGAAGCCGCCTTTGTACGTCGCGTTGAACTCGCGCTCCGATACGCGCAGGCGCCAGAACGTCAGCTTGTTGTCTTCGATGACAACCTTGCCGTTGTCTCCGCTGATTTCCAGACGGTTCGTTCCGGGCGCTTCGCCCGTGGACGTTACGAATACGCCAGTCGCTCCGTTCTCGTATTCGACGAACGCCGTTACGTCGTCTTCCACCTCGATATTGCGGTGTTTGCCGAAATAGCAGAACGCCCTAACCCGTTTCGGCATCATGTTAATCGTCCATTGCCATAGATCCAGCTGATGCGGATCTTGGTTAATCAATACGCCGCCGCCCTCGCCTTCCCATGTCGCGCGCCAAGTGCCCGAATCGTAATAGCTCTGGGAGCGGTACCAGTTCGTGATAATCCAGTTCGTTCTTCTGATCTCGCCAAGCTCTCCGCTGTCGACCAGATCCTTCAGCTTCTGGTACAACGGATTCGTGCGTTGGTTGTACATCATGCTGAACTTCACGTCCGTTAGCGCGGCAGCATCGTTCATTTCGCGCACTTGCTTCGTGTATACGCCTGCCGGCTTCTCGCAAAGCACGTGAAGATTGCGTTTGAATGCGGCGATCGCAAGCTCCGGATGAGAGTAATGCGGCGTCGCGATTAATACGGCATCGATAAGACCCGAATCCATCATCGCAAGCGGATCGCTGAACAACGGCACGTCGCTCCCGAGGTTGTCCCGCGCCCATGCCTGACCCGGCTCCGCGCTATCGCTGACGGCGGCGAGCTGAACGCCTTTTACTTCTCCGCGCTGCATATAGCCGATATGTCCTTTACCCATATTGCCAAGACCGATTACGCCCAATCGCACAATGCTCATCCGTATTACGCTCCTTTTAGGGAACCGGGTAACCGAGTTCCAACTATCGATTATGATAAACTCATTTTATCATGGCAACCGCTTTCCTTTCTTCTTCCGAATTAACCGATTTCGGCTTTCATTTAACTCTGGTTGGTGTATAATTGGGGTGAACCGCTAGGGGGGAGAAAGATGAGTATAAGCAGACATCGGATCGCCGATCCGATCACCATGGGCACGACCATCAGCTATAACGACGTCCATCACTACCATACGCATCCCCATTACGAAATTTATTATTACCATGGCGGCAAAGCGAATTATCTCATCAATGACAAAATATACGTACTCGAGCCCGGCGACATGTTCCTGATGCACGGCATGACGTTGCACAAAGCGCATGTCGATCCAACAATCGCGTATCATCGCACGACGATCCATCTCGACCCCATCTATTTCCAGCAGCACATTCAGCCATCGTACACGGATGATTTGCTGGCGCCGTTCAGCAAGCTCCAGAACGTTAGATTGCAATTGCGCGGAGAAGTGAAACGCGAAGCCGAAGAAGCGCTTGCCAAGATGAACGAGCTGTACGACCTAGGCACGCCCTTGTCCTATCAGCGCTTCCAGGCGCGTTTGATGGATTTCCTTATTTTCGTATGCGAGCTATGCAGCCAACCCCTCAAAGAAAAAACGAGCTATCCCTCCCTGAAGGAAGAACATGTTCAGACGATTATTTCGTACCTGGAGAACCAGTACAACGAGGACATTACGCTGGAGGATATCGGGACTCGGCTGCATCTGAACAAATATTATTTGGCCAAGACGTTCAAACAGGTCACCGGCTTGACCATATTCCAATATCTGATGCACCGGCGAGTGTACCAGGCCAAGCTGCGTCTCATACAAGAGAGAGGCAGCATCACGGAGATCGGGTACGATGTCGGCTTCAAACATCCTTCGCACTTCAGCCGCGCCTTTAAGGAGCATACCGGCATGACGCCGGAGCAATACCGCAAGCTGCATAAGTTGAATCAGCCTAAGTCGTAACCGTACGATGCGCGCACAAAAAAAACCGATCCCGTTCGTCCTCGCAAGGACGAATAGAATCGGTTTTTTTTTGCATGCTCGGAATATATTCCAAGCTATTAACCTTGAAGAAGCAATTGCTCCGGATCTTCCAGCATGTCTTTGATGGCTACGAGGAAACGGACCGCTTCGCTTCCGTCTACGATACGATGGTCGTAGGACAAAGCGACGTACATCATCGGGCGGTTCTCCATCGTCGTCTCGTTGATCGCGACCGGACGAAGCTGGATCTTGTGCATGCCCAGGATGCCGACCTGCGGCGCGTTAATAATAGGCGTCGACAGCAAGGAACCGAATACGCCGCCATTCGTGATCGTAAAGCTTCCGCCTTGCAGATCGCTAAGCGCAAGCGTGTTGGCGCGTGCTTTCTTAGCCAACTCGACGATGTTTCTTTCGATATCGGCGAAGCCCAGACGATCGGCGTCGCGTACGACCGGAACGACTAGACCTTCCTTAGCGGATACGGCAATGCCGATATCGTAGAATTTCTTCACGATAATGTCTTCGCCGTCGATCTCGGCGTTAAGCAGCGGGAACTGCTTCAGCGCGCCGACGACAGCCTTCGTGAAGAAGGACATGAAGCCCAAGTTGACTTCGTTTTTGTCAAAGAACGATTGCTTGCGACGTTTGCGGAGATCAAGGATAGCCGTCATGTCAATTTCGTTGAACGTCGTCAACATAGCTGCCGTGCGTTGTGCTTCAACCAAGCGAGTCGCGATTGTAGCGCGGCGGCGCGACATGCGCTTGCGCTCAACCGGTTTGCCGCCTGCAACCGCTGCAGCTGATGCTGCAGGAGCGGATGGAGCCGGTGCTTTAGGAGCAACGGGAGCCGGTGCCGGTGCTTGTCCGTGCGAGCGAACGTCATCCGGGAAGATGCGTCCGATGCTGTCTTTGCCTTGAACCTGAGTCAAGTCGATGCCTTGTTCGCGCGCAAGCTTGCGCGCCGCGGGCGACGCGTTCACCGATCCGGCGGAAGAGGACACGATAGGAGCGGCCGTCGCCAGGGCTGCTGCCGCCGAAGCGGCTGGCGCCACGGCCGGGGCTGCTGCCGGAGCCGGCGCGGACGGCGCCGCGCCGCCTGTAGAAGCTCCTATTGCGCCGATCGCTTCGCCTACTAGAACAACGTCGCCGTCTTTCTTCGCGATGCTGGATACTACGCCATTGCTGTCGGCGCTAATTTCGATATTGACTTTATCCGTTTCTAGCTCCAGAAGGACGTCGCCTTGATTGACGGAGTCCCCTTCCTTCACGAACCACTTCGTAATCGTGCCTTCCGTGATCGATTCTCCCAATTCCGGTACGATAATTTCTGCCATGATTATGTTACCCCCTTACCAGACTCGATTCGAATGGCTGACCATTCAAAGCGGATGAAATGATGGATTGCTGCTCTGCAACGTGAATTTCCTGAAGACCGGTAGCCGTGCTCGCGCGATCCGGACGACCGATGTAACGGACATTCGTTTTGCCTGGCGCCAGTTCGCGCAAGCGAGGTTCCATGTACAACCAGGAGCCTTGGTTTTTGGGTTCTTCTTGTACCCATACGATCTCTTCCAGCTTAGGGAACTGGCTGATGACGCGTTCCAGCTCTGCTTTCGGCAACGGATATAGCTGCTCGACGCGAGCGACGCGAAGCCAGCCGTATTCGCCTTCTTCCTTCGACGACAATGCTTCGTCCAGATCTACCATCACTTTGCCCGACCCGAGAATAAGACGTTTCACCTTCTCTTTGGCCGCCTTCGGTTCCGTGAAGCTGAATTGCGAAAGGACCGGCTTAAACGAACCTTCGCTGAATTCCACGCCGTGAGAAGCTACGCGCGGATTGCGGAGCAAGCTCTTAGGCGCCATCAGGATGAGCGGACGCACATTGTCGCTGCCGAGCATAGCCGCCTGCTTGCGCAGCAAGTGGAAGTATTGGGCGGACGTCGTCAAGTTCGCCACCGTCCAGTTGTTGTCTGCGGAAAGCTGCAGGAACCGCTCCAGACGGGCGCTGGAGTGCTCCGGTCCTTGACCTTCGTAGCCATGCGGCAGAAGAACGGCGATACCGGATTTCTGCGACCACTTCGCGCGGCCCGCGGACATAAATTGGTCGAAGATAACTTGGGCCACGTTCGCGAAATCGCCGAACTGCGCTTCCCAGATAACAAACGACTCCGGCGCGAATACGTTGTACCCGTATTCGAAGGCAAGCACCGCCGTCTCGGAGAGAGGGCTGTTGTGCACCGCGAACGAGGCTTTCGCCTGCGGGAACATATGCAGCGGAGTAAACTTCGCCGCCGTCGTGTTGTCGTTCAGCATAATATGGCGATGCGCGAACGTTCCGCGCTCGGAATCTTGGCCGCTTAGACGAATCGGCGTGCCGTCCGCAAGGATCGTGGCGAAGGCCAGCGTCTCCGCATGTGCCCAGTCCAGCTTCTCCCCGTCGTTAAGGCTGGTGGCGCGGCGTTGCAGGATGCGCTGCAGCTTCGAATATTCGGTGAAGCCTTCCGGACGGTTAAGCAGCTCCAGGTTGATCTCCTTGAGCGTTTCCATCGGCACCGCCGTCGCAACGTCCTCGGGTACGATAACGCCGGACTCCTGCGCCACTTGAACGTGGGCTTTGCCTTCGTTCGCCTTCATGGCGTCATACCCGGCTTGAAGCGCGCTTGCCGTCTTCTCTCGCAGCTGATCCGCCTTCTCGCCCGTGATCGTTTTCTCGGACCTCAGCTGTTCGGCATAAATCGTAGCAACGGTAGGATGATTGCGCACTTTGGAGTAGACGAGCGGCTGCGTCGCATCCGGATCGTCCATCTCGTTATGGCCGTAACGGCGGTAACCGATAAGGTCGATAACGAAACCTTTGTTGTAGATCAGGCGATATTCGCAAGCGAGACGAACGGCCGCCAAACAAGCTTCTGGATCGTCCGCGTTGACGTGGATGATCGGGATGTCAAAGCCTTTGGCCAAGTCGCTGGCGTAATAAGTCGAACGGGAATCGACGCTGTTCGTCGTAAAGCCCAATCGGTTATTGGCGATAATATGGATCGTGCCGCCATTGCGGTAGCCTTGAAGATTGTTGAAATTGAGCGTCTCCGCTACGATGCCCTCGCCAATGAACGCCGCGTCGCCGTGCACGCATACCGTAACGGCCTTGTGCAAATCCTGCGCCGGGAATCCCGGTTTGCTGCGGTCTTCTTGCGCGGCGCGCGTGAAGCCCTCTACTACGGGATTAACGAATTCCAGATGGCTCGGGTTGTTCGCCAGCGTTACGCGCGCGCGAACCGTCTCGCCTTCGGTAAACGCCCTGTCGGCGCCCATATGGTACTTCACGTCGCCGGACCAGCCGAAGTTAATCCCGACCGAACCTTCCGAAGGCACCAGCTCCTTGTTCGGGGAGTGATGGAATTCGGAGAAGATTTTTTCGTAAGGCTTGCCTAACACGTGCGTAAGTACGTTGAGACGACCCCTGTGAGCCATTCCGATCAGGATGTCGTGCGCGCCGTCGTGCGCTACCGCGCGGACGACCTCGTCCAGCACCGGCACCAGCATATCGACGCCTTCGATGGAGAAACGTTTCTGTCCCACGAACGTCTTGTGGATGAAGCTCTCGAATTGTTCGACTTGCATAAGCCGCTCTAGCAGCTCTTCCTTCTCGCGCGTCGAGAGAGGCGCTGGGAACGAGCCGGATTCGGCTTGCCTGTTGAGCCATGTACGCTCGTTCTCGTCATGGATATGGGTAAATTCGTATGCTGCCGATCGGGTGTAGATTTCTCTCAATCTGACAATGGCATCCCAGCCGTTCGCGACCGATGCGGGCGCGTTATCCCAAATCAGCGATGCTGGTATGGAAGCCAAATCCTGTTCCGTAAGTCCGAATGTCCCTGGATCGAGCAGCTTCGTATCCGCAGCCTGGCTGATGCCAAGCGGATTAATATCCGCGCCTAAATGGCCGTACCGGCGAATGTTCAGCATTAGCTGATGCGCGGCAACGACCTTCTTCAACATGTTGCTGTCGACCGGACCCGGAACAGCGGCGGCAGTTGGCGACTGAGCGCACGTTCCTGCCGGTGCAGGCGCCGCGACGCTAGCAATGTCTGTAGGCGGTGCTCCCCATTGCGCGAACATTTCGCGAACGGAAGACTCTACGGCGTTCGGATCGTTAAGAAACAGCTCATATTGCTCCTGGACATAACCCAGGTTTGGTCCATAATAGCTCTTCCAAGGCGATGAATTGTGGTCATCATGGATGCTCATTGCAGAAAATTCCACCCTCTCTATTCATAACCGTCCTATTATTTTCTTTGGCGGGCGTTTCCATACGCCGGAGCCGCAAAGCAAAAGAAGAAGCTGTCAACCGCAAGATAACGCAGCCAACGTAGCTCCTTCATATTTTAGTACATTACACGCCTGTCTTCCATAATCATATTGGCATCGGTTTCATCCATTTCGGGTATGGATGGCGAAATTCGTAGTGCCGGCACGGCATGATCGCGCTTCGTTCGCCGGAATAACGACATACTACCATTCATGTCCAAACGTTAAATGGAATAAACGCGTTAGCTCCGCGCCCGCGCCCCAAGCAGCTCGACCAACGTGCGCACCATAACTCCCGTCGCTCCTTTGGGCTCCCAGCCTCTCGGCCGCTCCAGCCATGCGGAACCTCCGATGTCGAGATGCACCCAAGGCAGCCCTTCGACAAAATGGCCGATAAATAAGCCCGCGGCGCTAGCCGCTCCGTATTTGACCCCGCCGTTCTTAAGATCGGCGGCGTCGCTGTTCAGCGCCCTGCGGAATTCCGGGTAAGCCGGCATCTCCCACACCCGCTCGCCCGTCAGACGGGAAGCCGCTTTTACTTCCTCCATTAACGCTTCATTATTCGTGATCGCTCCGGTTGCCTCGAAGCCTAACGCGACCATAATAGCCCCGGTCAGCGTAGCCACGTCGATTAGCTTCGTAGCGCCCCGGCGAATCGCCGTCGTTACGCCGTCCGCCAGCACCAAGCGGCCTTCCGCATCCGTATTGACGACTTCCACCGTGTACCCGCTCATCGTCCGAAGGACGTCGCCGGGCTTGAACGACCGATCCGAAGGCATATTCTCCGCCGCGGGAATGACCGCGACGAAATTGACCTCCGCCTTCAGCCCGGCAATCGCCTTAACTGCGCCCAGCACGGCCGCCGCCCCGCCCATGTCGGATATCATTTCCTCCATGCCCGGCGCACGCTTGAGCGAGATGCCGCCGGTATCAAAGGTAACTCCTTTGCCTACGATTCCCCACGTCTCCTTGTCGTCGGGGGCGCCATTGTAGTGGATGACGATCATGCGAGGCGGATTCACGCTGCCTTGGCCTACGGCAAGCAGCGCCCCCATTCCTTGTTCTGCGGCGGTCCACTCGTCGATCACTTCGATCTCGAGGTCGAATTCGCTTGCAAGTTCTTCGGCGTGGAACGCCAGCCTCTCAGGCGTCAGATCATTGCCGGGCAGGTTGGTCAGATCGCGCGCGTAAGCGACGCTCTCCGCAACGATCCGGCCGCGGGCGATGCCCGCCTCCCACTCCTCAGGCTTGCCGAGCGCGGCCGTCCCTTCCGATACGAGATCCACATGCTTCAATGAGAAACGATGCGCGGCCTCCCGCTTAAGCGGTTGCCGATCATGCAGCGCGAGCAGAAGTCCTTCCGTTATGGCCTGCGCTACGGCAGCCGCGCCAAATTCGGCAATCTCCCGGCTTAATGCCGCTTCATGAATGCTCATCTCGACATGGGCCGCCCGCG